>JALZEZ010000307.1 GCA_030861775.1 Actinomycetota bacterium | reverse complement strand
CGGCTGTCCGAGCTGGCCGAGCGCCACGGCCTCGAGGCCCTGCGCGAGGCGATGGCCGAGACGCTCGACTATGCCGAGCGCCGCACGCGCGCGGGCATCGAGGCGCTCGGCGACGGCGAGCGCGAGGCGCGCGACGTGCTCGAGGCGGTCGAGGGCGATCTCGAGCTGTGCCTCCGGGCGCGGGTCGAGGGCGGCTCGATGACGCTCGACTTCAGCGGCTCGGCCGGCCAGCACGGCGGCAACATGAACTGCCCGCTGGCGGTCACGCTGTCGGCCTGCTACTTCGCGGTGCGCGTGCTGGCCGACCCCGACGTGCCGCCGTGCGCGGGCGCGTACCGCCCGGTCGAGGTGATCGCTCCGGAGGGGTGCGTGCTGAACGCGCGGCCGCCCGCGGCGGTGGTGGCCGGCAACGTGGAGACCTCCTCGCGGGTGGCCGACCTCGTGCTCGCCGCGTTCGGGCGCGCGCTCGGCCAGGGGACGATGAACAACCTGACGCTCGGCAACGACGGCTTCACCTACTACGAGACGATCGGCGGCGGCCAGGGCGCCTGCCCGGACGCGGACGGCCCGAGCGCGGTGCACGTGGCGATGAGCAACACGCTGAACACGCCGGTCGAGGCCCTCGAGCTCGAGTTCCCGCTGCGCGCGGTCGAGTACTCGCTGCGACGCGACTCGGGCGGCGCGGGGAGGCATCGCGGCGGCGACGGCGTGGTCCGCGAGGTGGAGGCGCTGGAGGACATGGAGTACTCGCTGCTGACCGAGCGGCGCCGGACGCGCCCGGCGGGCGCCGACGGGGGCGAGCCCGGGCAGTGCGGGCGGAACTGTTACAGGAACGTTAAAAAGGGGTCAGACCCCTTTTTCGAGCTGCCGGCCAAGGCCGCCGGTACGCTGCGCGCCGGCCAGCGGCTTCGGATCGAGACCCCGGGAGGTGGTGGGCATGGCCGAGCGGATTGAGCGCGAGCCCCCGGCTCTGCGGCGCGTCGCCTTCTGCGGGATGGGCATCATGGGCGCGCCGATGGCGAGGAACCTCGCCGCCGCCGGCTTCGAGGTGACCGTGTGGAACCGGACCCGCGAGCGGGCCGAGGCCACCGGCCTGCCCGTCGCGGACACCCCGGCGGCGGCGTCCGCGGCGGCCGACGCCACGATCACGATGGTCGTGGACTCCCCCCAGGTCGAGGAGGTGCTGTTCGGGCCGGGCGGCGCGGCCGAGGGCATGGGCGACGGCCACCTGGCGATCGACATGTCCACGATCGCGCCGACGGCGGCGCGCGCGATCGGCGAGCGCCTCCCCGTCCCGTTCCTCGACGCCCCCGTCACCGGCTCGCGCCCGAAGGCCGAGGACGGCACGCTCACGATCATGGCCGGCGGCGAGGAGGACGCCTTCGACCGCGCGCGGCCGGTGCTGGAGGCGATGGGCAAGCTCGTCCTCCGCGTGGGGCCGCCCGGCCACGGCCAGATGGCCAAGCTGATCAACAACACGCTCGCGGCGATCAACGCCGCCGCGATCGCCGAGGGCCTCACGCTCGCCGGCCGCTACGGGCTCGACACCGACGCCCTGCTCGAGGTCGTCGCCGCCGGCTCCGGGGCGTCCGCGATGCTCGGCCTGAAAGCGCGGCCGATGCTCGACCGCGACCTCGACCCGCTCTTCAAGCTCGAGCACATGCTCAAGGACGTGCGCCACTGCCTGGCCGAGACGCGGGCGCTGGGCGTCGAGCTCCCGCTGGCCGAGCGCGCGGAGCGCCTCTACGCGGCCGCGGCCGAGCGTGGGCTCGGCGAGCGCGACTTCGCGGCGGTTGTGGAGGTCGTGGACTCCCCCAAATAGCGGGGTTCCTCGCAGCAGACCGCACAATGCCTTGAAAAGTGGCCCACCGTTAGTAAGAATGCCGCGCCGCCGGTCCACGAACGAGGGGTTTCGGTGGACCGCAAGCACTTCTCATCGATGCCGGTCGCTTTCAAGGAATGGGCAGTAACGGTGCGCGCTCTCGCCGAGGGCGAGCAGCTGGTGACCCTGCGCAAGGGCGGAATCCGCGAGGAGAACCGCCATTTCGAGATCGAGCACGACCGTTTCTTCCTCTACCCGACCTTCGATCACCAGCAGGGGCAGCACGTGCGCGAGTCGCACCGGCCGGAGCTGTCGCGAGCGCTGGAGGAGGGGGTCTGGACCGACGGCGAGCCGTCGGCGAGCGTGTTCATCCAGGACGGCGGGATTCCGCAGCCGGACCGGGTGCGCATCCGAGCCTGGGCCGAGGTGGCGGCCAGCTACCTGATCACCGACCCGCGCTGCGTCGAGTCGCTGCGGCCGTACTACGTCTGGACGCCGGACTACGCCGAGAAGCGGCTGGCCTGGAAGCGCCGCCACCCGCTCCACGTGATGCTGCTGCGCACCTACCGCATCCCGCGGCCGGTCACGGTCAAGGTGCGCGACGAGTACCTGGGCTGCCGCTCCTGGCTGGAGCTGCAGCGCGACCTCCCGTTCGAGGGCACCCCGGTCCTCTCGGACGAGGAGTTCGACCGCGCGGCGGAGCAGATCGAGGCCATCGCCTCGGACGCCGTGCCGGTGCTGGCGTAGCCGCGGCCCGCGCCGGTTAGCCTCCCGGGCGTGCGTCGGGGGGCGGTCATCGCAGTGCTCGCGCTCCTCCTGGTGGGCGTGGCCCCCGCCAGCGCGCAGACGGCGGCCGACGACACCTTCGCCCGCCTCGAGGCGAATCAGGTCGTGCTCGGCAACTCGCTGGTGGAGCGGCGCTGGTCGCGCGACGAGCTGCGCACCACCGTCCTCATCGACCGCCGCGCCGGCGGCCGGACCTGGAGCCGCGGGGCGCGCGAGTTCGCGCTGCGCGTGGGCGCGGCCGAGATCGGCAGCGAGCAGTTCGCCGTCGACTCGGCGGCGGTGACCCCCCTCCCCCGCGGCGGCCTGCGCCTGCGGATGACCATCAGCGGCCCGGGCCTGACCGGCGTGCGCACCGCCGAGGTCTACCCCGGCGTGGCGGGCTTCCGCACGCAGACCACCCTGACCTCGCCCGCCCCGCTCACGCTGAACGAGGTGGTGCTCGAGGAGGCGGTCGTCGGTCAGGTGAAGCCCACCATCCACGCCTTCCGCTCCGGCGCCGACTGGCGCGAGCCCGAGTGGACCGGCCCGCCGGTGCAGGTCGGCGACCCGCACGCGGGCGACTGGCGCGACACCCAGCCCGGCGCCGCGGGCGCGCCGCTCGCGGGCGCGGCCCAGTGGTTCGACGGCGACGCCGGCGACCGGCGCCTGTTCATGGTCATGGAGCGCAACGACTTCCCCTCCTCGTGGGTCGAGTACGACGGGGCGTCCGCCCGGCTGCGCCTCCAGTTCGCGCGCGACGTGATCTCGCTGGGCCCGTTCGAGGAGATGTTCCACATCGAGAACCCGAACCCCGAGGGTGGGCGGGGGCGCACCATGCGCCCCGGCGAGCCGTTCGCCTTCGAGGCCGCCTTCACCGGGCTGGGCGCGGGCGACGCCGATGCCGAGTGGCAGTGGTCGAAGTACCTGATCCACCACCGCCTCCAGCCGCACTACCCGCACGCGGTGACGTTCAACTCGAACAACGTCGACAGCAACAGGCTGACGGCGCCGGACGACGGGGCCAAGGACGACATGGACATCGCCGCCGTGCGCGAGCAGGCGGCCGTGGCCAAGCGGCTCGGCGTGGAGCTGTTCGTGCTCGACGACGGCTGGCAGGCCCGCTCGGGCGACTGGTGCCCGGACTCTCCGCAGTGCCCCGAGCCGCGCGCCGCCCGCATCGGCCACCGCTTCCCCGACCCGGAGTTCAGGGCCGTGAACGAGGCGATCGCCCCGATGAAGCTCGGCCTGTGGATGAGCCCGCAGCACTTCCACCCCTCCTCGAGCACCTGGCAGGAGCATCCCGAGTGGATCTGCCAGCCGGCCGGCACCGGCCTGCTGCTCTACAACCAGGCCGACCCCTACAACGGCTCGAACGAGGCCGGCCTGGCGGAGTGGAGCAGCGCGGCCTACGGCCACGTCGAGGCGAAGATCCGCGAGGCGATCGTCAAGTGGGGCGTGCGCTTCTTCAAGTTCGACTTCATGGCCTGGCTCGACTGCGCGGGGTCGAACGACCTCTACGAGCACAAGGAGCGCTTCGTGGCGCTGCTCGACCGCGTCCGCCGCGACCACCCGGACGTGACGCTCCAGATCGACGAGACCAACGACTACCGGCTGTTCCCGTACGAGTCGGTCACGCGCGGGCCGAGCTGGTTCCAGAACGGCAGCCCCGACCACCGGCAGCTCCTCCACAACCTGTGGCTGCTCAACCCGTACGTGCCCGGCTACTCGCTCGGCCAGCACGTGCTCGGCGGGGACGCCTGGAAGAAGGCGAGCGTGGACACGCTGTTGGCCGCCGCGCTGCCCTCGTACATCACGCTGTGGACCGACCTGCGCAAGCTGCCGGACGCCGTGGTCGAGCGGGCCGCGACCTGGTTCGCCTTCCACGACCGCTTCCGCGCAGAGCTGAAGCAGATGACCTACCCGCTGCTCGACGATCCGCTGGAGGGCGGCTGGACCGCGCTCCAGTCGTGGGATCCGGAGAAGGCCCGCGGCGCTCTGTACGCGTTCCGCCAGGACTCCGACGCGGGGACGAAGCGGATCGCGCTGCGGAACGTCCCGCCGGGGCTGCGCTTCGACCTCTTCGAGGGGCCGGGTGGGGAGCGAGTCGACCGCGTCACCTCGGCGGAGCTCACCCGCGGGCTCGACGTCGCGATCGGCTCCAAGGGCGGCGCCCGGGTGCTGGTGATCGTGCCGGCGCCGGGCGAGACGCCGCCCCCCACCCCCGAGG
>JALZEZ010000306.1 GCA_030861775.1 Actinomycetota bacterium | reverse complement strand
GCGGCGGGGTCCGCGAGCCGGGCGTGGTCTACATCGAGGTCGTCGTCTCCGGGCTGCGGGCGAGCGACGTCTGCGACGCGGCGGCCGTCGGCGGCCGGATCGGCGTATGCGGCCGGATCGAGCCGGACGAGCGCTCCGGCCCGGACGGCGAGCGCAGCTCGCGCTACGAGGTCATGGCCGACCAGCTCGAGCTGCTCGACCCGCTCGACCTGCCGGCGGAGCCGGAGGCGGCGTAGGTGCGCCATGGAGGGGGGACCACCGGAAGAAGGCCGGAAGCCACTCCAGATCCTCATCGAGCCAGCCCAGCGAGCAGGCGTTTGGGCGAACCGCGCGACTCTCGCGATGTCGCCGCACGAGTTCACGCTCGACTTCGTCCGCGTTGATCACGGGAGTGGCCCGGCTAGCGGCCCGCCGACGCGAGCGATCGTCGTCGCGCGGGTGGCCTTCTCGCCTCTGCTCGCGAGCGAATTGGCCGATATCCTGATGGACGCCTGGCAAGCCCATGCCCGCCGGCAGCTACTCGAAGGACGCGACGATGAAGGACCGGAAGATCCGCCTGAAGTACATCCACACGGGTGAGGGCGAGACTTTCCTGGCGCACGAGCGTCGAGGGGTCTCGACCTCCCTGACGCCGCGTGAGGAGGACCTGCGGATCCATAGGGCCGTGATGCGACACGCGCTGCGTGACGCGCTGAAGCGGCTCGATACCTGAGCCCGTCGCGACGGCGGCCGTCCGCGCCGCCGCGCCGCAACCCCGCGCCGTCGCTCGCCTCTGCCAACATGGCCGCGTGGCCGCCCCCGAGGCATCGCTGCCGATCGCCGTGTTCGACTCCGGGGTCGGCGGGCTCACGGTCCTGCACGAGCTGCTCGTGTCGCTGCCGCACGAGGACTTCACGTACCTCGGCGACACCGCTCGCTTCCCGTACGGCGAGCGCTCGCCGGACGAGCTGGAGTCGTTCGCCACCGAGCTGGCGGGGCGCCTGCTGGACGACGGAGCGAAGCTCCTCGTGGTGGCCTGCAACTCCGCCACCGCGGCCGCCCTGCCGGCCCTCAGGGCCACCGCGGCGCGCGTCCCCGTCATCGCGGTGGTCGAGCCCGACGCGCGGCTCGCGGGGCAGGTGACCCAGAACGGCCGCGTCGGCCTGCTGGCAACCGCCGCGACCGTGGCCAGCGGCGCCTACGCCGGCGCCCTCGAGCGGCACGCGCCGGAGGCCACCCTGCACCCCGTCGCCTGCCCCGAGCTGGCCCCGCTGATCCAGGCCGGCGATGAGATCAACGCGCGCGTGGTGAACCTCATCCGCGAGTACTGCGCCCCGCTGCGCCGGGCGGAGGTGGACACCGTGATCCTCGGCTGCACCCACTACCCGCTCGTCCGCCCGATGCTCCAGCGCGAGCTGGGCCGCGGGGTGATGCTCGTGAGCTCCGCCGAGGCCGTCGCGGACGCCGTCGAGCGCGAGCTCGAGGCCGGCGGTCTGGGCGCCCCCGAGGACCGCCGCGGCACCTACCGCTTCATGTGCTCCGGCGATCCGGACGAGTTCCGCCGCGTCGGCACCCGCTTCCTCCAGCTACCGATGGAGCACATCCACCACATCGACGTCGCGAGGGTGCCCGCGTGAGGAACGACGGCCGCTCCTCCGGCGACCTGCGCCCGACCACGATCACGCCGGGCTTCGTCCGCACCGCGACCGGCTCCGCGCTGATCGCGCAGGGCGGCACGCGCGTGATCTGCACGGCCTCGGCGGTGGACGACGTGCCGCGCTGGATGCGCGGACAGGGCCGCGGGTGGGTCACCGCCGAGTACGGGATGCTCCCGGCCTCCACCGGCGACCGCAAGCAGCGCGACGTCTCGAAGGGCCGCCCCGACGGGCGCACGGTGGAGATCCAGCGCCTGATCGGCCGCTCGATCCGCGGCATCGTCGACTTCGCCGCCCTCGGCGAGCGCACGATCTACCTCGACTGCGACGTGCTCGAGGCCGACGGCGGCACCCGCTGCGCCTCGATCACCGGCGCCTACGTCGCGCTCCACCTGGCCTGCTCGCGGATGGTCGACGAGGGCAAGCTCAGCGCGATCCCGCTCACGCAGTCGGTGGCCGCGGTGTCGTGCGGGATGGTCGGCGGCGTGGCGCTGCTCGACCTCGACTACTCGGAGGACTCGACGGCGGAGGTGGACGCCAACGTGGTCATGACCGGCGACGGCGGCCTGGTCGAGGTGCAGGCCACCGCCGAGCGCACGCCGCTCTCGCGCGCCTCGCTCGACGAGCTCCTCGCCCTCGCCGCGGACGGCATCGACCGCCTGCGCGCGGCGCAGCTCGAGGCCGTCGGGCTGCCCGTCGCCTAGACCGAGGCCGCCGCCGTGCGGATCGTCCTCGCCACCCGCAACGACCACAAGCTCCGCGAGCTGCGCGACCTCCTGCCGCGACACGAGCTGCTCGCGCTCCCGGACGACGTCGACCTGCCCCCCGAGACCGGCGACACCTTCGCCGCCAACGCGATCATCAAGGCCGAGGCCGCCGCGAACGCCACCGGCCTCCCCGCGGCCGCCGACGACTCGGGGATCGGAGCGGCGGCGCTGGACGGCGCCCCGGGCGTGTACTCGGCCCGCTACGCGGGCGAGGACTCCACCGACCAGGAGAACCTCGACAAGCTCCTGAGGGAGGTCCCGCCCGGCGGCGACCTGCGCGTGGCCTACACCTGCGTGCTGGCGTTCGTGTCCGCGCCGGGCGCGCAGCCGGTCCTCTTCGAGGGCCGCTGCACCGGCACCCTGACCCACGACCCGCGCGGCGAGCACGGCTTCGGCTACGACCCCGCCTTCGTCCCCGACGACCGCGACGACGGCCTCACCATGGCCGAGATCGATCCCCGCGACAAGGACGCCATCAGCCACCGCGGCCGCGCGGCGCGCGCCTTCGCGG
This sequence comes from Actinomycetota bacterium, assembly GCA_030861775.1. Classification (GTDB taxonomy): domain Bacteria; phylum Actinomycetota; class Thermoleophilia; order Solirubrobacterales; family Thermoleophilaceae; genus AC-37. The sequence continues at coordinate 1,905 of JALZEZ010000306.1, read as the reverse complement.
ACTGGCTCGAGACCCACGGCGAGGAGGCGGCGTGATCGTCTCCGTCGAGCACGCCGCACGCAAGTCGTCCGCGGCCCGCCTGTCGATCGTCTCGAACTCCCTGCTGATCGTGCTCAAACTCGTCGCCGGCGCGGTCACCGGCTCGATCGCGATCGTCACCGAGGCGGTGCACTCGAGCATCGACCTGATGGCCTCGATCGTGGCCTACTTCTCGATCCGCAAGGCCGAGGAGCCGGCGGACGAGTCGCACCCGTACGGGCACGAGAAGGTCGAGAACCTCGCCGCGGCGCTGGAGGGCGTGCTGATCCTCGTGGGCGCCGGGATCATCGTCTACGAGTCCTCGCGGCGGCTGATGGACCCGCCCGAGGTCGAGTCGCTCGGCTTCGGCATCGCCGCCATCGGGGTCTCGGTCGTGGTGAACCTGGGCGTGTCGGGCTACCTCTACCGCCGCGCGCGCCAGACCCACTCGCCCGCGCTCGAGGGCGACGCCGCCCACCTCCGCACCGACGCCATCACGTCGCTGGCGGTGCTCGCCGGGCTGGCGCTCGTCGCGATCACCGACGTCCGCGCGCTCGACCCGATCGTCGCCCTCGCGGTGGCGGCGGCGATCGTGTGGGCCGGCATCCGCCTGATCAGCCGCTCCTCGCGCGTACTGGTCGACGAGGCCCTACCGGACGAGGAGCTTGCGGCGGTGGCGCAGGCGATCGAGGACAGCGGCTCCCCCGAGGTGGCCGGCTTCCACAAGCTCCGCGCCCGCCGCGCGGGCAGCCGCCGCTACATCGACCTGCACGTGCAGTTCAAGGCCGGCACCACCCTCGAGCGCGCGCACGAGCTGAGCCACGAGCTCCAGGGCGAGATCCGCCGCCGCGTCCACCGCGCGGACGTCCTCATCCACATCGAGCCCGAGGCTCGGCGCTAGCGGAGGTTCACCGCCGCGGACGCCCCCACGGCGAGCAGCACGAAGAAGTAGCCCACGTATCCGTTCAGGAGCACGAGCACGGCGGCGATCACGCAGATCGCCACGGTCACGATCCACGCGATTCGCGACAGAGGCACGGCGCTATTCTGCCCCCTCAGGTGGCCGGACCCGCACTGACCCCCGCCCTGGCTCTCGATTACCTGGCGGAGCTCTCGACCGACATCCGGGCCGGGGTGCTGCTCGACCCGGACGGGGAGCTCGCCGCCTCCTGGCAGGGCGACGACGAGCGCGGCGCGCGCGTGCGCGAGCTGCTCGTGGAGCTGCTCGAGCGCGCCGACGCCGCCGCCGACGGCCGCGAGCCCCCCACCCAGGTCGAGGCCTGGACCGGCAGCGGCGCGGTCTTCTCCGTGCGCGAGCACGGCTGGACGATCGGCGTGGTCACCGGCCGCTTCGCCCTCTCCTCGCTGATGTTCTACGACCTGCGCAAGGTGCTGGAGGACCTGGCCTCGTGAGGGAGCCGCGCGGCCAGCTCGCGAAGATCGCGGACACGATCACGGGCTCGATGCGCCGCCGCCAGCGCGACCGCGAGCCGCGCGTGCTGCTCTACGACCGCGCCGGCCACCCGCGGCTGGTCCCGCCCGGCACCGACGAGCACGCGGCCATCGTGAGCTCGGCCGAGCGCCTGGTCGAGCTGGCCACCGGCCCCGAGGCCGGCGAGGCGGCCGAGTGACGCTGCTGCCCCCCGAGGTCGTCTCGCGGGCGATCGAGCGCGCCCTCCGGCACGGCGGCGACGTGGCCGAGGTCTACGCCGAGGAGCGGCGCGGGCTGTCGCTGTCGCTCGACGACGGGCGGATCGAGCGCCCGCAGACCGGAGTCGAGCGCGGCGCCTCCGTGCGGGTGGTGGCCGGCGAGGCGACCTACTTCGGCCACGCCGACGGCCTGGCCGAGGAGGACCTCCTCCGGGTGGCTGACTCGGTGGCCGGGGC
>JALZEZ010000599.1 GCA_030861775.1 Actinomycetota bacterium | reverse complement strand
GCTCCACCCAGGGCGCGCCGGGGCTGCTCGACGCCTACGCCGACGCCATCGCGCTGGCGCTCGCGGGGCTGTCGATCCTGGCCCCGCCGGTCGGGCTGGTCGCGGTGGTGGCGTTCGTCGTGCTGCTGGTGCGGGCGCGCGGCGGGGCCGACAAGAAGTACGAGGGCCTGCGCGTCCTGCGGTGAGCGCCAAGCCGAAGAAGCTCGTACTCGCGGTCATCGACGCCCTGAAGCCCGAGATGCTCGACCGGGCGGTCGAGCACGGGCGCGCGCCGGCGCTGAAGACGCTGCTCGAGCACGGCACCTACGTGCGCGACTGCGTCTCGACCTTCCCGTCGGTCACGCCGGTGGCGGCGGCCACGATCACCACCGGGGTGCTCCCGGACGAGCACGACATCCCGTCGATGAACTGGTACCTGCGCGGCGAGGAGCGCTACGTGGAGTACGGGTCGTCGTTCGAGGCCTCGCGCACGTTCGGGCTCCTGCGCTCGCTCTACGACACGGTCTACAACCTCAACCTGGCCCACCTGAGCCGCGACGTGCCCACCGTGTTCGAGCGGCTGATGGAGGCCGGCATCCGGACCGCCGGGACCACGTACCTGGTCTACCGCGGGCACAAGCGCCATCCCGCCCTCGAGGGCGGCATCTACGGGCGGCTGGCCAGGGTGGGCGGCTTTCGCCATGCCGTGTGGGGGCCGGACGAATTCTTCTACGCGGACCTGTTCGACTCGCGCCGCACGGACTGCCGCTCCACGCTCGGCATGCCCGGCCAGCGCGACCAGCACGCGGCCTGCGTGGGCGCCCACCTGGTGGAGAACGACCTGTGCGAGTTCATGCTGCTCTCGCTGCCCGACAACGACACGCACTCGCACAAGCGCGGGCCGTTCGCGCAGGTCACCTCGATCGCGTCCGCCGACCGGGCGCTCGAGCGCGTGATGCACGTGGCCGGCGGGCCGCGGGCGTTCCTCGAGGACCACGCCGTGATCGTGATGTCCGATCACGCCCAGGTGGCCGTCTCGCACTCGGTCAACCTGCTGGCGGAGGCGTTCGCGGAGCGGAAGGTGCTCGGCGCGGAGGGCGATCCGCTCGACGCGGAGATAGCGGTCTGCCCGTCGCAGCGCTCGGCCCAGGTGTACGTGCTCGAGCCGGAGCGGCGGCGGGAGCTGCTGCCGCTCTTGGTGAGCGACCTCCAGGTGGTCGACGGCGTGGACGTGGTCGCCTGGCGCGAGGGGCCCGAGGCGGCGGTGTGGAGCCGCCGCGGCGAGCTGCGATTCTCGCCGGGGGGCGATCTGACCGACCCGCGCGCGGGTTCTTGGCACGTGGACGGCGATCTCGAGACGCTGGAGCTGAAGGTGGAGGACGGACGGGTGGACAGCGAGGAGTACCCGCTGGCGCTGGCCCGGCTGTGGAGCGCGCTGGGCTGCCCGCACGGCGGCGACGTGCTGGTCTCGGCGGCCGGCGGCTACGAGTTCGTGGACTGGGGCGGCGTGGCGCACATCGGCGGCGGGAGCCACGGGTCGCTGGCCCGGGGCGACTCGCACGCCGCGCTGCTCATGTGCGGCCTCGACGTGCCCTCGCACGACCAGTGGACGATCGCCGACGTCACCCCGCTGGTGCTCGACCACTTCTCGGTAGCCTCGTGAGCGCCATGCGCGAAGAGACGGCGACCGCGCCGGCGCCCCCGCCGCGCATCCACACGCGCGTGCGACACGGGCTGCGCCGGCCGCACAACTGGATGCAGCTCGTGAAGTTCTGCGCGGTGGGCGGCTCGGGCTACGTGGTGAACCTGTGCGTGTTCGCGGCGATCTACAAGGGGTTCGATGCGCACCACCTCGTGGCGGCCACCGGCGCGTTCGTCGTGGCCGTGTTCAACAACTTCTGGTGGAACCGTCACTGGACCTTCGGGGACCAGGGCGCGCGCGACCATCACGCCGGCTTCCAGGCGGTGCGCTTCTTCGCGATCAGCATCGCGGCGTTCCTGTTCGCGGCCGCCGTGCTGGAGGCGCTGGTGCGGGTCGACGTGCCCGCGCTGCTCGCCCAGGCGATCTCGATCGTGGCGGCCACCCCGCTGAACTTCGTCGGGAACAAGATGTGGACGTTCGGGCGCCGCTCGCTCGGCGCCTCCTAGCGGGCCTCGTACTCGCGCTGGTCGCCGGG
>JALZEZ010000305.1 GCA_030861775.1 Actinomycetota bacterium | reverse complement strand
GAGGCGGCCGCGCACGCCGCCCGGGAGGGCCTCTAGCCGATCCCGTTTCCGCTGAGGACGCCCTCCGGGTCGTAGCGGCGCTTGACCGCGACCAGGCGCTCCCAGACCTCGTCCGCGTACGCCTCGCGGATCGACCGGGCCGGGTCGAGCGCGTTCACGTAGGTGCCGCCCGTGGCGTAGGGTGCGATGTCGTCCCACACGCGCCGCACCCAGTCGGCCACCGGCGCGATCGGCTCGTCGGCCGAGCACCCGATGAGCCACGTCTCGGCGACCGTTCCCCGGTGGCCGAACGCCGTGGCGCCGGGCGGCACCCGGTCGATGGCGCCGCCCATCCAGCCGGTGATGATGTGCGTCTGCGGCGTGGGCACGGTCTCGTACGCCGCGACGAGCGCCGCGATCAGGTCGTCGCCGACCTCGTCCAGGTAGTGGAGGCGGTCGTAGAACCGCCACCCTGGCGGTGCGGTCTCGTCGAGCATCGACTGGAGCGCGACGTACGGCATCGGCGCGACGAGGTCGAGCGCCGGCGGGCATGCGGCGCGCAGCGGCGCGAGGACGCGCTCGCCCTCGTCGAGCTCGCCGCTCCAGGCCACGCTGACGACCGCGACGCGCTGCCCCTGGAGCTCGGGCGGGAAGGGCGGTCCGGGCGGCGCCGTGAGCAGGACGGCGAAGACGCCGAGCTCCTCCGGCGCGCCATCCATCAGGTCGCGCGCCGCGCGCAGCGCCGCGCCCGCCCGTTCCCAGGGGTAGACGAGCATCCCGGCGAGCACCATGGGGCCTACGCGGTGCGCGCGGAACTCGAAGCGGGTCACGACGCCGAAGTCACCGCCGCCACCGCGCAGCGCCCAGAAGAGGTCCGGGTGCTCGTCGTCCGAGGCCCGCACGATGCGCCCGTCGGCGAGGACGACCTCGACCGCGAGCAGCGAGTCGATCGTGAGCCCGTGCTTGCGCATCAGCCAGCCGAGCCCGCCCCCGAGCGTCAGCCCGCCCACGCCGGTGTGCGAGATCTGGCCCCCGGGTACGGCGAGCCCGTGCTCCTGCGTCGCCGCGTCGAGCTCGCTGAGGAGCGCGCCGCCGCCGACGAACGCGACCTCGCGCTCGGGGTCGACGTCCACGCCGTTGAGCGCGCGCAGGTCGATGCAGAGAGCGCCGTCCCGGACCGAGCGTCCGGCGACCGAATGGCCGCCGCTGCGGATCGTGAACGCAACGCCTGCGGAGCGGGCGGCGCGGATGGCGGCGGCGACGTCCTCGGCGTCGGTGGCGTGCGCGATCGCCGCCGGGCGCCGATCGATCGCGCCGTTCCAGCCCGCGCGTGCGCTGTCGTAGTCGGGATCGGCCGGCTCGACGACGCGGCCCACGAAGCCGTGCGCGCGCAGCGCTTCGGCGATTGCGGATGTGGCTGTGGTGGCTGTGTTCATGCGAGCCACCCTCGCGTACGCCGCTGCGTCGCGCATCGGGCGACTCCCCTATTCGGGTCCCCTATCCGCCGGCCGCCGCGCGTGGGCGGCTAAACGATCCGGTACACCGTGTGCCGGTCCCTGAGCCCCGCCAGCTCGACCTCGCGCTCGTCCTCGAAGCGGATGTCGCCGGCGCTCTCGGTCAGTTGCTTCACCACGGAGGAGGCCAGCACCTCGCCGCCGCGCGCCTGGTCGGCGATGCGTGCGGCGAGCGCGACGTTCTTCCCGTAGAAGTCGGCCTCCTCCTTGATCGCCTCGCCGGTGTGGAGCCCGATGCGCAGGCGGATCGGGCCGTCCGGATGATCGCCCAGCTTCGACTCGACCGCGCGCTGGACCGCCCGGGCGCACTCGACGGCGCGGCGAGCACTCGGGAACGCGATCATGAATCCGTCGCCCTGCGACTTCACCTCGTAGCCGCCGTGCCTGTGCACCTCGTCCCGGACGAGTGCGTGGTGCACGCGGAGCAGCTCCAGCCAGCGCACGTCTCCCAGCCGCTCGTTCATGGCCGTCGAGCCCTCGATGTCGGAGAAGAGCATGGTCACGGTGCCGTCGGGAGCCGCGGCGGGCCCCATGCTCGGCCGCTCCGAGTCCACCGTCGACGCGATCGCGTCGACCGACGTGGGGGCGTCCCGCGGGTCCGGCGCGGCGGGCTCGGCACCCAGGGCCGGGCGACGCGAGGACCAGTCCTGGCGGGCGATCAGCGGTGCGGCGTGCCCCGCGACGCCGATCCCCCAGCCCAGCAGCGTCCAGATCGGCCAGAAGTACCCGGCGCCGCTCGCCGCCCAGATGCCGATCAGCGCGACGTTGACCAGGACGTAGAACGTGAGGTGGGTCTTGAAGCTCTGCGAGAGCACGTGCCCGCCTCAGGATGTGTTGAGCGCCACGGCGGCGCGAATGAGCGCCTTCAGCGCCTCTTCGTCGATCTCGTCGCCCTCGTGGAGGTCGATGGCGCGCCTGGTGTTGCCATCGAGGCTGGAGTTGAAGAGGCCTGAGGGGTCGTCCAGCGAGGCGCCCTTGGCGAACGTCATCTTCACGACGTTCTTGTACGTCTCACCGGTGCAGATGATTCCGGCGTGCGACCACACCGGAACCCCTCTCCACTTCCACTCCTCGACCACCTCGGGGTCGGCCTGCTTGACGAGAGCTCGGATACGGGCGAGCGTCTCGCCCCGCCAGTCGCTCAGCTCCTCGATCCTCGCGTCTATCAGCTGAGAGGCAGAGTCTCCGCCCTTCGTCTTCTTCATGGTCGTCGCTTTCTCGTGGTGGGTGCCGCTGTGCTGGGTCCGAGGCCGAGCGTACGACGCCCGACGGAACAAGCTACGCCGCGGAGGCCGGTCCGAACCACGTGGTGAGCGCCTCGGGGAGCCCCGGGTCGCCGGGCTCTCCCACCCAGCCGACATATCCGTCGGGCCGGATCAACACGGCGGCGGGAGCCGTGACCAGGCCGAGTGCCGGAAGCTCCCAAGGGCCGGCGTACTCGGCGTCGACGCGCTGAACCCGGTCCGTCCACGGGGTGATGTCGAAGCCGCCGGGCTCACCGAGGTCGAGCAGCACGGGCCGGGCGTCGTGCAGCAGCGTGAACAGCCGCAGCGGGCCGCCCATGGTGACCAGGTCGAGGTCGGGCATGCGCCGCCCGAGCAGCGGGTGACCCTCGCCGAGGTCGTAGTGGATGTCCAGACCGGACATCATCGCGGCGAACCGCTTGCGCGGCTCGTCCATGCTCAGCAGCTCGGACACGGTGTCGCGCACCGCCTCGAGCCGCGCGTCCACGCGCAGGAGCGCGACCTGCGCCATGGTGTTGCGCAGCACGCGCGCGGCGACCGGGTGGCGCTCGGCGTGGTAGGTGTCCAGGAGGCTCTCCGGCGACGTCCGCTTGACCACCTGGGCCAGCTTCCAGCCCAGGTTCACCGCATCCTGCACGCCGGTGTTGAGGCCCTGCCCGCCGACCGGGGAATGCACGTGCGCGGCGTCCCCTGCCAGCAGCACCCGTCCCTCCCGGTAGGACTCCGCCTGCCGGGTCATGTCGGTGAACCTGGAGATCCAGGTCGGGCTGTGGACTCCGTAGTCGGTCCCGTAGACGGCGATGAGCCCCTCGCTGAGGTCGCGCAGGGTCGGTTCGCTCGCGGATCCGGGCTGCTCTTCGGTCACCATCACCCGCACCGGCCCCGAGTCCGCGAAGACCACCTCGCCGTCGCGGATCTCGTACTCGACCCTGCCGAGGGCATGGATGCCCCTCTCATCACGGCGCGTGCCCAACTCCGGCTCCTCGGCCATCTCGACCTCGGCGATCAGTGCGCTGGTCGACGGGTCCCAGCCGGGGAACTCGATCCCGGCTGCCTTGCGGACCACGCTGCGACCCCCGTCGCACCCCACGAGATACTCGGCCCGCAGCGACTCGCCGTCGGACACCCCGACGTCGACGCCGGCGTCGTCCTGCGCGAAGCCGGTCACCTCGCGTTCGCGATAGATCGGCACCGCCAGCTCGCGGACCCAGGCGGCCAGTATGCGCTCGATGTGGTTCTGCCACAGCCCGAGCCCGTAGGGGTGGCGGGTGGGAAAGTCGCTGATGTCCAGGCGAGCCGACGCGAAGGCCGCGACCTGGGCCGCCTGCCCCTCCGAGAGGAAGCGATCGGCTATCCCGCGCTGATCGAGAACCTCGATGGTCCGCGAGTGCAGGCCGCCCGCGCGCGAGCCGGGGAGGTCCTGGCTGGCGCGCCGCTCGACGATGGCGACGTCCACGCCCGCCAGCGCCAGTTCGCCCGCCAGCATCAGACCCGTCGGACCACCTCCGGCGATCACAACCGCATGCTCGGTCATAGGCACACTCCGGCCGCCATCTCGCTCCTCCGATTCCCGTGGGTTCCGGCCTGCGGCGGGCGATTATGCGGCACGACCCCGGGCTTCCCGCAAGGCCCCTCCGGCGTATAAAATTCGAGGTGGAGGGGCGGCCCTGCTAAGGGCCGGGTCCGGCCCCGTCAGCGCCCGCGCGGCGCCAGCAGGGTGAAGCGCGTCTTGACCGTCCTGCGCCCGCCGCGGGGGTCGGTCACGACCACGGTCTGGGTCACCGTGAGCCTCCGCAGCCTGCGCAGCCGCTTGCGGGCCGTCGCCGAGAGACGGATCTTCGCGGAGCCCCGCGCTCGGGGAGCGAGCTTCATGCGCGTGCGGCCGAGCAGCGAGTTCCGGCCGGATCCAGCCCGGAACGTCACGTCGACGCCGACCGCGAAGTCGAATGGGTTCCGCATCGCGCGGGAGATCGCCCCGCGTGAGTTGATGCGCTCGGGTCCCACCGCGAGCGCGTCGCGGATCGCGCCGGGGGCGTCGCCCGGCAGGTCGGCGAAGCCGGAGGCCGCGGTGGGGCCGGGC
>JALZEZ010000071.1 GCA_030861775.1 Actinomycetota bacterium | reverse complement strand
GCCCGAAGGCCCCGCCGGTTCGAGGGAGGAGAGATACTGCACTACCGGTCGGGATATGGGGACCGATAGCTCTCCCCCGCTGGCCGTCTCTCCGGCGGAGCGGGGGCTAAGCGATGCCGCTTACGACAGCGGGGTCAGCTCCTCGACGCCCGCCTGGACGCGGTCGAACCCGCGGCTGAAGTCGCGCTGGGCCGTCCGGACCTGCTTGCGGACGTCGCGCCCGGTCCGCTTGACGGCGGTGCGGCGCTGGCGCGCCTCACGCTCGACCTGGGTCCGGGTGCGCTTGACCTGACGCTGGAGCCGGTTGCGCGCGGTCTCGCCGCGGCGCTCGAACTTGCGCAAGTTGGTCGCGACGCGGCGCTGGAGCCTGTTGATCTCCCGCTCCACGCTCACGCGGCCGCGCGTGTACGGGCGGACCGTCTCGAGCACGTTGTCACGCGCCACGAGGGCGGCGCCGACCGGGATCAGAACGCCACGCTGGGCGGTCTGGACGACGGCCTGGAGACCGGTGGTCTCGGCCTTCGCGCGCTGCGCGGCGGTGCCGGGGGCCTGGCGGGCCGTGGTCCGCGCGCGGCTGGTGGTCTGACGCGCGTTCGAGCGCGTGCGCGAAGCGCTGCTGTTGGCGGTGCGACGCTGGCGGGTCGCCGCGGCCTTCTTCGCGCGGGCGCTGCGCTGGGTCTGGGTGGTGGTGCGCTTGCTGTTGCTCCGGCTGCTGCTGGAGCTACGTCGGGTGGTGGTCTGCTGGGCCATCGTGTTCTACCTGCCTCCTCGCCTCTCTATGGGGGCTGAGCCTGATCCCCTTAGGCGGATCTAAGGTTATTAGTTCTAACGACAATAGAACTGTACCGCGAACACCCGTTCGTAAACACCCCTGGCGTGTGACGTGGGGCACAGAGCGCCGCGGAGCGCGTTTGGCGGCCGCGGGCCGCTAGCGCTCGACGAGCGGGGGCAGCCGGTGCTCTTCGACGAGCATCGGGAGCGCCGGGCCGGCCGGGAGGCCGGTCCTGGAGCGGCTGCCGGGCATGCCGTTGCAGCCGTAGCGCAGCCAGTCGTCCGAGTCGCGCCAGAACTCGCCGGGCGCGATCGAGTCGATCATCGGGGAGTTCTCGCAGCCGAAGACGTGGCTGTCCTTCAGCGGGTTGGCGAAGTGGCCGAGCTCGTGGAGGATCGTGGACTCGAGGTCGTACTCCTCGACGGCGGGGTAGGCGGGGCCCTGCTCCCACTTCACGTACGGGTTGAGCTGCACGTCCTTCTCGACCACGTCGATCCCGTTGCGGACGTAGCGGCGGATCGTGCGGCAGCGGCGCTTGCCGTTCACGCGCGTGCAGCGGCGGCTGGTCTTGACGATGTAGCGCGTCCGGGTCCAGACGCTCGTGACGCCGAGGGCCTTGGGGTTGGTGGAGCGGGAGAAGCCGAGGGTCTGGGTGCCGTCACGCGTGCCCGGGGCGTAGCCGGCGTTGCCCGCCACGCTGAGCTTCCAGCGCTTGGCCGAGCTGTCGGCGAGCTGGTAGAGGCGGGTCGCGTCGACTCCGGCCGGCCGGTCGTCGCTGGCGTTCACGTACAGCGAGGCGCTCTCGGCCGCCGCGGGGGCGGCTAGGACGAGGGCGGCCGCGATGGCGGCAAGGGGCGACAGCCAGGTCCGAAGGGCCACCGGAAGGTGATCGGACGCGGGGCGGGTGTGCTTTAGCGGCCGCGGAAAATCCCCCGCTTGGGGGGAGGAGCGAGGCGTACCCTGGCCCTGAGTGGAGCATGGAAAGAGTCAAGTGGACCGACGCGCGGCTGGATGAGCGCATGGAGTCGATGGACCGGATGTTCGAGCTGATCCGCGCCGAGCTCGCGGACATGCGGACGGAGATGCGCAACGGGTTCGCCGAGATGCGCGGCGAGATCGCCGATTTGCGCGGCGAGATCGCCGTTTTGCGCGGCGACTTCGCGGATCTCCGGGGAGAGTTCGCCGCTCTTCAGGGTCGCCTGATCCAGATCGGATTCGCGCTCGTGGCCGCGCTCATCACCGTGCTGGGCGCGATCGCGGTTGCGCTTCTGACGTAGAGCGGCGGGCGATCAGGCGGCGGCGCGCTCGTCGCGCTCGACGCGCGCGAGCCATTCCTTCGGCGACCCCAGCTCGTCCGGCTTCGGCAGCGAGCGGGGCGAGTCCCACACCCGGTTCAGCGCCTCGATCCCGCCGTGCTCGACCACCCCGTCGCAGAAGGCCTTGCCCTCCTCGTACTGGCGCATCTTGAGGTCGAGGCCCAGGAGGCGCTGGAGGACCCGCTCCGGGGCCGAGCGGTTGCGGCGGCGGCGCTCCATCCCCTCGCGCAGGCCCGCGTAGCCGGAGAGCACGCGCTCGCCGACGGCGTCCATCACGTGCTCCGAGTAGCCCTCGATCACCGACATGGCGGGCTGGATCCGGTCCATGATCCGGCGCTGCTCGCGGGTCTGGACGAGCGCCACGAGCCCACCCTCGCGGAAGGCCTCGACGATCCGCTGCGGGTCGGGGAACGAGGGCAGCCCGCCGGCCGCACCGCGCTCGACCCGCACCTCCACCGTCTTCATGTACTCGCGCATGAGCTTGGAGAGATGGTCGCGCAGCCACGGCACCCCCGAGAACTGGAGGACGTGGGTCAGCTCATGGAGGACGATCCAGCGCAGGAAGCTGTCCTCGTCGGCGTCGAGCTCGCGGATGGCCTTGCGGAGGTTGGGGCCGACGAAGAGGAGCCGGGGGGCGGCCTCGGCCTCGAGCAGCGACAGCTCGTACTGCCCCAGCACCCGCTGTGACATGTAGCCCATGACGAGGCCGGACTCGGCCGCGAGGGTGGCCCCGGTGACCGCCCGGAGCGGGCCCGCCAGCGGTCCGGCCATCTCCAGCCGGTTCGCCAGCCGGTCGGAGACGGGCCCGAGCATCTTGCAGAGCGAGGTGAGGTTCACGTCGGCCCACTCGGCGCGGTCGACCACCTCGGGAGGGGGGATCGGCTTCGCGGGCTCGAGGCCGGTGTAGTCGCGCAGCGGGCCGCCGGCGTCGGCCACCAAGGCGTCGAGGTCGGCGTCGATCGTGCCCTGCCCGCCGCCGCCCGCCGCGAAGCGCGCGATCTGGCGGGCGAGCGACCAGTCGACCATGAGCGTTACACGCTACCCGGCGTGGGTAGTGTGAAGGCCCACATGGCGCAGGAGTACGCAGGCACGGTGGGGCACATCGCGCAGAACGGTGGCGAGCGCCGCCAGGAGCCGCTCACGGAGTGGTCCGACTATGCGGCGATCAACATCGTCTATGCGGGGCTGTTCGCCGGAGTCGTCTACGCCACTCGCGAGAGCGCGCGCAAGGAGCCGATCGCGCTGCACGAACTGGTGCCGCTGTCGGCGGCTACGTTCGCGCTGGCGAAGGTGGTGGCGCACGAGAAGGTCGGCACCTGGATGCGCGAGCCGTTCGTGGAGCACACGGCAGGCGGGCCGAAGCCGGAGGGGCGGCGGCTGCGGCGGGCGGTGGGCGAGCTCGTCACGTGCACCCGGTGCATCGGCGCGTGGAGCGCACTCGGGGTGGTCGGGCTGCGGCTCGCGCGACCCGAGGCGGGGAGGAACGTCGCGAACGTGCTGGCCGTGTCGGCGGCGAACGACTGGATGCAGGCCGGCTTCCGCTGGCTCTGCAACCGGGCGGACTGACACCCGACACTCGGGTATCGCAAGACCCGACCGGGGGTTTCTAGCGCTCTGAATCCCCGCACTTTGCGGGCGAGGACCCAATCGGGGGGCTTTACAGCGGCGGCCCGGTCGGTGGAGGGTCCGCGCCACCGAGGGGGGAGAGAAATTCGCTCCCCGGCCTGAACAGCTCGGAACCGTCGGACTCTCACCAAGGGGATGCTCATGGGTGGAACCGCCCGCAGTGCCGCATGCCGTTTTTCGATCGCCGCCGTGCTCGCGCTCCTGTGCGCGCCGGGCGGCGCCGCCGCTGGGACCTACGACGTGCTCGCGTGCGACAGCGCGCCGGGCGGCGGCTACCAGTCGTGGTCACCGTCGTCGAACACCGACCGGATGTGGACGGGCGAGCACTGCCCGACTGCTGGTCGTGAGGCCGGCGGGTTGTTCGCGGGGGCAGGGGTGAACGTGGGGACGATCCCGCCGCTCGGGGTCTCGCAGCAGGCGTTCGAGACGCCGCCGGGGACCTCGATCGTCTACCTCGGCGCGCGCTACATGTTCCGCCGTGCGGACCCGCAGTGGCGGCTGGGGGTGTTCGCCGACACGAACCTGCTGCACGGGTGCGAGCCGGCCGCGAGGGAGACGGGCTGCTTCTTCAACTCGGAGTCGCTCGGCCGCGACTCGACGTGGGCGTGGGACCCGGGCCACGTTGGCCGCGTGTCGGTGCTGACGGCCTGCGCGAACCCGAACGGGTGCCGCAGCGACGCGGCCAGCCCGACCGGCGATCGGGCGGGGATACGGCTCTACAGCGCGACGGTGCGCGTGCACGACGACTCGGCGCCGGCGGTGTGGGATGTCGGTGCGGGAGGCCTGACGGACGGTTCGTGGCAGCGCGGCACGCGCGAGATCGGGTACGCCGGCAGCGACAACGTCGGGTTCCGGCGCACGCGGCTGTACGTGGACGGACGCCAGCTACGCGACGACACGCGCGATTGCGACTTCACCAGGCGGCGGCCGTGCTCCGACATCACCTTCAGCACGTACGGCGTCAACACGGCGGGGCTCGGCGACGGGAACCACGAGGTGCGTGTGGAGGGCGTGGACGCGGCCGGGAATGCGGGCTCGCTGACGGCGCCCTTCAAGAGCGACAACACCGCGCCGAGCGAGCCGGAGGACGTGAAGGTCGAGGGCGGCGAGGGCTGGCGCCGGACGAACCGGTTCAAGCTGACCTGGCGAAACCCGGGCAGCGCATCGCCGATCCACGTCGCCAACTACCAGCTGTGCAACGTGGCGACCGGGGCCTGCACCTCCGGCGGACGGCAGGCGGAGGGGATCACGTCGATCTCGGACCTCTCGGTCCCGGCCCCGGGCCACTACACGGTCCGCGTGTGGCTCCAGGACTACGCGGGGAACGTGTCGTCAGCGAACCGTTCCGATCCGGTGAGCCTGCGGTTCGATGACGTGCCGCCGGGGGAGGCGGAGCCGCAGCGGCGGAACGGCTGGCTGAACGGGGAGGAGGCAGCTTCATTCATTCAGGACATCCGTCAGACCGAAGGCGCCGTGATGCCAGTTTCGGGGGTCACTGGGTACTCATTCACAACCAACGGCAAGGACCCCGATGGAACACTCGATGTAACGGGCCGGCAGGTTCGGCTCGGCCCTCTCGGCGAGGGGACCACGGTCTTCAAGGCTCGGGCAGTGTCTGGCTCTGGTGTTCCCGCGCGGTCGGTCGGGACAACCACCATTCGTGTCGATAGGTCTGCGCCGACAGCCCAGGCCGTTAGTGCACCTGACCCGAGTGTGTGGCAACGGGTCCCGGTCGAAATCTCGCTTGCAGGTACGGACCAGGTCCACCTCTCTGGGATGGCACCAGCTGCAGAGAACCTGCCCCTTGAGGATGGCGCGTTCCTGTCGTATCGAGTAGATGGAGGAGATGAGAAGCGGGTTCGTGGCGGCATGGCGAATGTGAGCCTCGCCGACGACGGCGCACATGCCCTCACCTTCATCGCGTACGACGTCGCCGGAAACCGCTCACCCGAGCGGGCGGTCAGCTTCAAGATTGACCGCACACCTCCTGAGCTCGTGCTGTTCGAAGCCCAGGACGATGCCGACCCGCGTCGGGTAGTGGTCGCCGCGAGCGACCGGACATCGGGGCTCGGCTCGGCGACGGTCGAGATGCGGCGCCTCCATGGCGGTTCGGGCGACCGTTGGATCGAGCTGCCGACCACGCGCGACGGTGATCGGTTCGTCGCCACCGTGGATGACGAGGCCGTCGAGCGCGGCGTCTACCAGCTCCGCGCCCGCGTGACGGACCGTGCCGGGAACGAGGCCGCAGGCGAGCGGCGTCGCGATGGCTCAGCCGCGACCGTCGACACCGCCAGCATGCGTGTGGGCACGAAGCTCTCAGCCGCGCTCGTCAAGGGCTCGGCGAAGAAGACGAAGAAGGTCTGCCCGAAGAAGCGCGGCAAGAAGAAGCGCAAGTGCAAGAAGAAGACGACGACGAAGCCCGGCGGACAGCAGGTCGCAGAGCTGAGCGTCGCCTTCGGCAAGCGGGCGATCGCGACTGGCAGCCTCGAACTCGAGGGTGGTGCGCCGCTCGGCGACACTGTGGTCGACGTGTACTCGCGGCCGACGTCTGCCGGTGCGGAGTACGAGCGCATCGCAGCCGTCCGGACCGACCCGAAGGGCACGTTCAGCTACATAGTCCCGGCCGGTAGCAGCCGCTCGATTCGCTTCCGGTACGACGGGACGGGCAGGTATCGAGGATCGGAGCAGTCTGTGGAGGTGAAGGTCGCCGCCGCCTCCACCATCGCGGTCAGTCGGCGCTCGGTTCGCAACGGCCAGAGCGTGACGTTCCACGGCAAGCTTCGCTCGCTGCCTATCCCGCCTGCGGGCAAGGTGCTCGATCTGCAGGCGTTCTACCGCCGCAAGTGGCGGACATTCGCGACTCCACGCGCGAACGCCAAGGGGAAGTGGAGCTATCGCTACCGCTTCGAGGCAACGCGCGGGAAGGTGCCATACCGGTTCCGTGTGCTCATAAGGCCGGAATCCGCGTACCCCTACGGCCTGGGTTACTCCGAGACAGCCCGAGTCGTCGTACGCGGCCGGTAGGCACAACCGGCGAAAAGCGGT
The DNA here is from genome assembly GCA_030861775.1 of Actinomycetota bacterium. Lineage (GTDB taxonomy): Bacteria > Actinomycetota > Thermoleophilia > Solirubrobacterales > Thermoleophilaceae > AC-37. The sequence goes on along the minus strand of JALZEZ010000071.1, from coordinate 4,401 downwards.
CGGCACGGGTCAACCGTGCCGACCGCTTAGCCGATTCTGAGCCTATGAGGCTCGGCGGCTGGATGCTGGCGCCACTGGTGGTCGTCGCGGTGACGACGTTGAGCACGCCGGGAAGCTCGCGCGGGGCGGAGTCGGGGCAGGTCGCCCTCGAACCGGCACGATCGTTCGGCGCTCACGGGCTGGATCCCGAGCTCCGCCACGCACGCGGGAATGTGCGTGTCCTAATCACACTGCGCCGGAGTCCGCTGCTTGCGCGGGCGCTCGATCCACGAACTCATCAGCGTCTCGTCACCCGTCGATCACTTGCCCCATCTCGACTGAACGAGTCCACCCGGGCTTGGGCCCTATCGCATGTCGATACCAGGGCGGGGGTGGCGACCCGCGACCAAGCGGTGCTTGCCCGCGATCTCAGGGCGGTTGGGGGCCGGGTTCTTCAGAACGACGTTCTCACGGGCTCGGTTACCGCGAGGCTGCCTGCTGCGGCCGTAGAGATCATCGCTGCCAGGCCTGAGGTGGCAAGGGTCGAGGCGAGCGCGGTTGAGCGTGCGGCGACTCTGACACTGAGCAGCGGAGCGGTCGGGGCGCCATCGATGTGGAGTCTTGGACACCTGGGCGGTACTGGTGCCGCGGACACGTCACCTGTCGATGTGGCAATCCTGCACGACAAGATCGAGGAAGGGCATCCTGCGTTCGCGGGAGTGACGTTCGAGCGGCCGTCGGACGCCCCTCTCGGGACATCGTGTGGTCAGTACGCCAATGGGTGCGAGCACGGCACCGAAGTCGCGAGCATGGCGATAAGTAACGGGGCCGCGAACTGCGAAATATGTGTGCTGGGAGATGTCAGTAAGCGAGGGGTTGCCCCGGATGTGGATCGCGTACTTGACGCCGACGCCTCCGACAACAGCGTTGACAACACCGCGTGGGCGCTAGGCGTCGGCTCCTTCGGCGTCGCCGGCGCGGCGGACCCCGCTGAGGTCATGAGCAGCAGCCATGGATCCGTGGCGGACACTGATGACTCGGGCTCCCTGCAACGTACCGACAAGATCATTTCGACATATGGGGCTCTCATCGCCTACCCCGCTGGCAACGAGGGGCCGTCCCGCACGGTCAACCGCAGTTGCATCGCCTACGACACCCTCTGCATGGGCGGGTTCAATCCCAATGGGACCGTCGATTCGGCGGACGATTTCGTCGACGAGTTCTCCAGCCGGGGGCCATCGCCGGGCGGGCGGAAGAAGCCGGATCTCGTCGCGGTGTCGACCAGCGAGTTCGCCAATCAGCACTGGATCCGGGATGGGCGGTTGTGGAAGGGCGGCAGCGGTACGTCCCTCGCTGCGCCTCAGGGGGCAGCCGCGGCCGCGCTGCTCGCGGGCGCGGGCATCGGCGCGCCGATCGGGCAGAAGGCCGTCCTCATCAACTCCGCTCGCCAGGGCCGGGCCACGCCGGGCAGCGCCATGGGGACGCAGACCGGTTGGCAGCCCGATTGGGGTTGGGGCGCGCTCGACCTCGACGCTGCCGCCAAGGAGCGGACGAACCTCAGGATGGCCGAGGTCGCCGGCGGCGACGCCCACTTCTACCGCGCCACCCTCGACTCGGCGGGCGACCGGGCGACCCTCGTGTGGAACCGCCGCGCGGTCGGCTGCATCGACCCCGGTTGCGGGACCACTTCGCTCACCCTGACCAACCTCGAGCTCGAGCAGCTCGACCCCGAGACCGGCGCTGTCGAGGCGCGCAGCGCCAGCGCGATCGACAACGTCGAGCAGGTCCGCTCCCCCGCGGCGGGCCCCGTGATCTACAAGGTGGAAGCCACGTCGACCGTCGACGGCCTCCCGGGCGAGCCCTATGCGATCACCGCACGGCGGACGCTCACGCCGCTCGCCGCGCCCCGCCCGACCACACGCGTCACGCTCACGAGCGCCGCGGTGCGTCCCGGCGACATCGTGCACGTCGTCGCCGAGATCACGAACCCCTCGCCGGACCTGACCGCCGAAGGCGCGACCGCGACGCTCCAACTCCCGCCCGGGATCGAGACGGCGCCGGGGTCGCCGGGCAGCGTCCAGCCACTCGGCACCCTCGCCCCGGGCGCCACTCGCTACGCCACGTGGGCCATCCGCGCCACCGGTGAGACGACCGGCGCGCCCATCCAGGTGCGGTCGAGCGCGACCAGGTACGGGGAGACGTTCGCCTCCGAGGACGGCGCCTCCCTCACCGCCGACGGCAGTGGGCCGTCGGTCGCGCTCGCGGCCCCCGCGGGCCGGACCACCGACACCGCGCTCGCCATCTCGTGGAGCGGCAGCGACGGCGGCGTCGGCCTCCGCGACTACGACGTCGACGTCTCGCGCGACGACGGGCCGTTCGTCCCGTGGTTGCCGGCGACGTCCTCGACGGCCGCCACCTATACCGCGACCCTGGGGACCCGCTACCGCTTCCGCGTTCGCGCACACGACCGGCTCGGCAACCCCTCGGCGTACGTGATCTCGAGTGAGGTCGCGGTCGTCGCCCGGGACGACGCGACCGCCCGGTCGCCCGACCCGCCGGCCCCGCAGCGATCGAGTCCGCACCTGAGGATCCGTTCGGTCAAGCGGCGCGGCGGACGCATCGTGATACGCGGGACGCTCGCCCGATCCGCCTTCCGCGCGCTCAGCTTCGACCTGCGCGCCACCGCCAACCGCCGTCGCGTCCGTCGCCGGGCCGAGCGCTTCCCCGCCGCCGGCTCCTTCAAGCTGGCGCTGCGCGTGCCGCCGCGCCTGACCGGGACGCTGACCGTCCGGTACGCCGGCGACGAGGCGCTCGACACGGCGGCCGCGCGCGTCCGCCTGCGCGGCCTCTGACAGCGCTCAGGGCTTCCCCCGGCCGCAGCCCCTCGCGCCGGAACAGCGTCGCGAAGCCGAGGATGTCGCGCTGGATGTCGGTGACCCAGTCGAACAGCCGCTCGGCCGGTTTTGGCGGCTCGAGCAGCCGGCTCTCGTAGGCGAGGCGCTTCCAGTCCTCGACCTTCGCCTGGAGCGCCGCCAGGTCCGTCTCCGGCGGCGGCTCGCGCGGCGACTCGAGCGCCAGGAGCTCGCCGAGGTCGTTCGCGTGCGCGGTCCGCGGTCCCAACTCGGCGAAGGCCTCCTCGGCCGTAGTAGAGAACCGTGTGAGGACGGTCTTCGGCAGCGAGGTGTGGTCGAGGACGGTCGAGCAGACCTGCCCCGGCGCCGTATACGGCGAGACGATCAGCGCGGGGACGCGCACGCCGAAGCTCGCCTGCGGGTCGCCCGGCACCTGGAAGTCGCCCGGAACGCAGTGGTCGAAGAAGCCGCCGTGCTCGTCGTAGAGGACCACGAGCATCGACTTGGCCCACAGCTTGGACCGGGCGAGCGCCTGGAGGATGCGCAGCACCAGCTCCTGGCCCAGCATGACTCGCGACGGGGGGTGGTCGTCGTTCGAGCCCGGGGGCCCGAAGACGCGCAGGTCCACGAAGTTCGGATCGATCCACGAGACGGCGGGAAGGTCGCCGGCCGCGGCGTCGTCGAGGAAGTTGCGCGGCTCGGCCAGCGTCGTGCGGTCGAAGTGGGCGAAATGAGCGTCCCACGGCGAGTTGTCCTCGCCGCCCGGGCGGAAGCGCGAGTCCGCCGCGCGCAGCGTGGCCGGGTCGTGCGAGTACCAGCGCCAGTCGTCGCCGTCGATCCAGCGCACGAACGCCTTGCGGTCGTAGATCGGCGCGTCCTCGAGGAACTTCGGCACCTTGCCGGCGAGCGTGACGAGCGGAGTCCGCTCGCCCTTGCCGCCGGTCAGCGCGAACATCCGGTTCTCCCAGGTGGGTCCCGGCAGCGAGCTGAACCAGCGCTCGCAGATCCCGAAGTTGCGCGCGATGTAGTCGTACACCGGTACGTCCTGCGCCTGCTGGTAGCCCATGACCAGCGATTGCGCCGCGTCGAAGTCGAGCGCCGGGTCGAAGCCGGGGTAACGCTCCCTGTTCTTCGCGAGCACGGCCGCGTAGTTCTTGACGAACCCCGCGTTGCGCCCGGCGAGCTGAGCGCGCGCGTCCTTGCCGCCGTGGCCGGGGTCGAGCACCTTCTCGTTGATCAGGCGCCTGCCGATCGGCTGGACCTCGTGGCGGCGGCCGTCCGGGCCCTCGTTCGACATCCCCGCCGTGAGGCCGTCGACCTCGGGCTTGACTCCGTCGATCTTCAGGTAGCCGAGCATGTGGTCGAAAGAGCGGTTCTCCAGCATGAGGACCACGACGTGCTCGACCTTGCGGAGGTTGCCGGTCGTGCTCACGTGCGGCTCCCGCGTCGTCGAGCGGCGGCGACGGTCAGCACGGCGACCACCGGCAGCGGCCAGCCGTCCCCGGGGTCGGTGCGCACCTTGCCGCGACCGCGCCCCCTGCCCGGCGGGGGCCCCGCGCCGTGGCCTCCC
>JALZEZ010000304.1 GCA_030861775.1 Actinomycetota bacterium | reverse complement strand
CGCCGAGCCCGCCCCGCGCGCCCCGAGCCGGGTCCGGGCGACCGGCCGCCAGCTCGCCCGCCCGCTGAGGTAGCTTTCGCCGCATGCTGGTCATCGCGGAGGTCAACGCCTTCCACGTCATGGGCGTCGTGTTCGGCATCTGGGCCGTGCTGGTGGCGATCCTGGGGTTCAGGCGCGCCAACTTCCCCGCGGGCGACGGGGCGATGCGCGCGGTCATCGCCATAACCACCCTGCTGATGGCGGGCACCCTCGCCGCCGCGATCCTCACCGCCGAGAAGCACGAGCCGCACGGCAGCACGCACGGCGACCGCGAGAACCCCTCGGAGGGCGAGCACGCCCCCGAGAACAAGCCCGACGAGTAGCCGGGGCGCGCGGGCTTCGCCCGTCCGTCAGAATTGGTCGCCGGGTACAGCGAGACGAGAGGATCGGCATGGCCGAGGAGCAGACCCAGGCGCAGGATGGCGGTGGCGTAGCCACGGCTGAGGACACCCTCACGGTCACCGACAACCGCACCGGCGAGACCTACGAGCTCGAGATCACGGACGGCACCGTGAAGGCCATGGACTTCCGGCAGATGAAGGTCGACGAGGACGACTTCGGCCTGATGACCTACGACCCGGCCTTCACCAACACGGCCTCCTGCCGCAGCGAGATCACCTTCATCGACGGCGAGGCCGGCGTGCTCGAGCACCGCGGCTACGACATCGAGTCGCTGTGCGACCGCTCCTCGTACCTCGAGGTCGCCTACCTGCTGATCCACGGCGAGCTGCCCAGCGGCGACGAGCTCGACGCGTGGATGCACGAGATCACGATCCACACGTTCGTGCACGAGAACATCAAGCGCTTCATGGAGGGCTTCCGCTACGACGCGCATCCGATGGGGATGCTGCTCGCCTCCGTCGGGGCGCTGTCCACCTTCTACCCCGGGGCCAAGGACATCGACGACGACGACGAGCGCCACATGGCCGCGGTGCGGCTGATCGCCAAGGTGCCGACGCTCGCCGCGTTCGCCTACCGGCACTCGCTCGGGCTGCCCTACAACTATCCGGACAACGACCTGAGCTATCCGGAGAACTTCCTCCAGATGATGTTCCGGATGACCGAGCTGAAGTACCAGCCCGACGAGCGGCTGGCGAAGGCGCTCGACGTCCTCTGGATCCTGCACGCCGACCACGAGCAGAACTGCTCGACCAGCGCCGTGCGCAGCGTGGGGTCGTCGCAGGTCGACCCGTACTCGGCCGTCGCCGCCGGCGTGGCCGCCCTCTACGGGCCGCTGCACGGCGGCGCGAACGAGGCCGTGCTGCGGATGCTCGACCGGATCGGGAAGAAGGAGAACATCCCCGACTTCCTCGAGGGCGTGAAGGAGGGCAAGGAGCGCCTGATGGGCTTCGGCCACCGGGTCTACAAGAACTACGACCCGCGCGCCCGGATCATCAAGAAGCACGTGGACCAGGTGTTCGAGGTGACGGGGGTCAACCCGAAGCTCGAGCTGGCCACCGAGCTCGAGAAGCGCGCGCTCGACGACGACTACTTCACCGAGCGCAAGCTCTACCCGAACGTGGACTTCTACTCCGGGCTGATCTACGAGGCGCTGAGCCTGCCCACCGAGATGTTCACGGTCATGTTCGCCATCCCGCGCACCTCCGGCTGGATCGCGCAGTGGATCGAGATGATCGACGACAAGGAGCAGAAGATCGCGCGACCGCGCCAGGTCTACACGGGCGAGCGCGAGCGCGAATACGTTTCGGTCGACGAGCGCTGAGGTATCCCCCCCTCCGGCCGAGGGTTCCTACGTCTGGGGGCAGCATGAGGTTGAGGGGTGCGTGCGCGGCGATCTGCGCGACGGCGGTTGTGGCGATCGTTCCCGCGCCTGCGAGCGCGGCGCCGATCGGCGACTACTCGTGCGACATCACCACGCTGCGCGTGAACGAAGAGCTCGACAACGGCAGCTCGGGCCCGTTCACGGCCGCCGGCAGCGCCGAGTGCTGGACCGGCGACGTCAACCAGAAGGTCACCACCGCGCTGAGCGCGAGCGGCACCTACCGGGCGCAGAAGTGTCACCTGATCAACCCCGTGATTCCGAGCTACCTGACGCTGACCGGCACGATCACGCTGACGCCGTCGGGCGACTCGGCGGTGAGCACCGGCGTAACGATCACCACGGCCGACGTGGGCACGGCGAGCACCGGCCCGGGCACGATCTCGCTGGGCAGCGGGCAGACCGGCTACGTGACGGCGAGGTACACGAACTACCTGCTGGGCTTCGTGGCGCGCTGCGGCGGCGACGGCTTCAGCCCGGTCTACAGCGGGACGTTTCTGAAGCTGTAGCGGCACGGCGCGGGTCGGCCGGCCCGCCAGCCTAGTTCGATGGCCGTCCAATAAGTTTGTAGGATAAGGGCCATGCCCGAGCGGATCACTCGCCAGCTGCTCGCCGTGCTGGAGGCGATGATGGCCGACCCCGGACGCGAGTGGTACGGCCTGGAGCTCATGGACGCGACCCGCCTCAGCAGTGGGACGCTCTACCCGATCCTGCACCGACTGGTGAGCGACGGGTGGCTCACCCGCACGCGCGACGCGGCATCGACCGTCGGGGGGTCGGGCCGCCGTCTCTACCGGCTCACGAGCGTTGGCGAGCTCGCGGCCGCGGAGGCACTGGAGCGCCGCCGCACCCGCCGTCCCGCCGTCCCCGCGACTCGCCGGCCAGGGATCCAGCCGGCATGAGCGAGACGGTCACCCTCGTCCTGGTCTGCTTGGGCGCGATCCTGGGCATGGCGGCGCGTGCGCTGTTCAGCGCTCTCTTCGTGGATGCGGTGAAGGCCGCGTTCACGGATCGCATGCGAGCCATGGTGCGGCGCGCGGCGGCGAAGCTGCCGGGCGAGACCGCCGCGGACCTCGAAGACGAATGGCTCGAGGAGCTCGACGCATTCAAGGACCGGCCGCTTCGGGCCTTCCGCTTCGCACGCGGCGTGGGCTCGGCAGCGGAGGAGATCGCAGCCGCGGCGCGACCGCCTCACCGCGCGTCCGAGGATGCGGGCGCGCGCGGATCCGGCCGATCGAGCGCCCGGGCCCGGCTGAGGTCTTACCGGAGGCTCGCCTTGGTCGGCTCAGGCGCGGCTGTGCTGGCCGTGCCCCAGGTCATGGGCGGACCCGCGGTCCCAGCCCTCCTGATGGTCTTCGCGCTCGCCTACGTGACGAGGCTCGTCCTGCACTTCTCGCTCGGCTACTGGTCGCCGGCGACGCCTGCCGGCCGCCGGCTCTCGGTCGTCACCGCTCTCGAGGCGGTGGTCGCGGTCCTGTGGGTGGCGTGCGCGATCGGGGCCCTCCTGTGGCCGGACCCCGTCTTCCTCGGCCTCGTGTCGATCACGCTCCTGGGCGCCGTCCCGGCCCTGGCTCTGGTGACCGCGCGGCTGGCGCAGCAGCGGGCGCTACCAGGGGCGGCGGAGTTGATGGTCTACCGGGTTCGGCGGATGCTCGCCCGCAGAGATCAGACCGGGCCCAGGTACCGCATGTAGACCTGGCGGTTCTCGACCGGCGCGGTCGGCTGCTGCGGCGGCTGGGGCTGGGGCTGCTCCGGCGGGACCGGGTCCTCGTACGGCGGGGCCTGCGTGCGCTGCCAGCGGTGCGGGGTGAAGCTGTCGCGCAGCGGCGGGACCGAGTCGAAGACGATGTAGTTCGCGTACCAGCTCATGCTCGGGTTGTGGCCGCCGCCCACCAGCGGGATCGCCTTCGACCTCACCGACTGCACCAGCGTGATCCGGCGCACCGCCGTGTAGAGGTAGACGTCCGGGCGGTTGTTGTGGTCGCCCTTCTTCCCGGTGGCGTTCACGCCCAGGTTGTTCGCGTCGCTCTCGAAGGTCACGTAGCAGCCGGCGTTGCCGATCACGGGATCGCGCGAGTCGCCGTTCGCGATCGACGCCCGGCGGCGGCTGATCACGCGGGTGCCGCGGCCCTGGACACGCACCTCGATCTGCCAACGGCCGCCCTTCTTTACCTCGTACGCGAGCGTGCGGCGCTTGCAGTGCGGCGGCGGCTTGTGGATGTCGCTGTAGGCCGGGTTGCGCGCGCCGCGCACCATCAGCTTCGGCTTCCTGATCCCGCCGCGGCTCAAGTACACGCCCTTCGGCCCGGTGAAGACGAGGTCGTTGCTGAAGCCGTTCGAGAACGAGGGATCGCCGGCCGGCCCGCCGGCGTCGAGCCGCCGCACCCGCTTCCCCGCCCGCACGTAGAGCTGGCCGCCGGTGACGAACGCGATGCGCGAGCAGTCGCCGGAGACCGCCACCTCGCTGGTGTCCTCGGTCGCGTCCGGCAGCGACACCCGGCGCGGCAGCCGGCCGACCCGGCGCGAGACGAACGCGTCGACCTTCCCGTTGGTGTCGCCGGCCACCAGGTTCGACGCCGCCGACAGGAACGCCACGCACGAGGGGACGCTCCAGAAGCCGCCGTCCACCGCCGCGCCCCACGACGGCCCGTTGGCCGGCCCGCCCGGGCCGCGCGAGATCAGCTTGGTGCGGCCGCGCAGCCAGCCGGAGCCGTTGTTGCGGAACGAGCCCGCGCGGCGGACGACGAACACGTCCTTCGCGCCGTTCGTGTCCCCGCGCACCAGGTTCGACGCCTCCGACTCGAACGCCACGTAGCGCGACCAGCGGCGGTCCTGGGAGATGACCGCGTTGGTCGAGGGGCCGTTGGGCGCGCCGCCGTCGTACGCGCGCGAGATGAGGATGGTGCGCTGCACCTCGTGCCGCGACTTGGCCTCGCGCAGCGAGTCGTCGCCGCCGGCGGCGGCGGCCGTCAGTAGGAGTGCGGAGGTAGCGGCCACGGC
>JALZEZ010000598.1 GCA_030861775.1 Actinomycetota bacterium | reverse complement strand
GCTCCTCCTCGGAGCGGCACGCCGCGCGCGCCTCCTCATAGAACGGCGACGGTCGCGCGTCGCCGTCCTCCGGCCAGGCGAGCACCAGCCCCTTGCGAGCGCGCGTCATCGCCACATGGAGAAGGCGCCGCATCGCCCCTTCATGGGCGGCCCGGTCATCCGGCGGCAGCTGCTCGCGCAGCAGGGCGTCCGGCACCTGGTCCCCCGCGGGGGAACGCTGGCCCGGGATCCGAGCCGCCGTGAGCCCGAGCACGAAGACGTGCTCGAACTCGACGCCCTTCGCTCCGCGCATCGCCATCACCCGCACGGCGCCGGGCAGCTCGCCGGGCACCGCCTCCTCCTCCGGCAGCCCGGCCTCGGCCACGGCCGCGAGGTAGCGGGCGAAGTCGCGCGACGACGCCCCCGGCTCACGGCGCACGTACTCCACCGCCAGGTCGGCGAGCTTGGCGATGTTCACGAGCCGCACCACCGTGTCCGCCTTGGCCGCGAACACCTGCTGGCGGCGCAGGCCGATGCGCTCGATCAGCCGGTGCACGAAGCGGTCCGGCGGCATCTCCTCGAAGGCCCGCGAGGCCGCGCGGTAGACGCGCAGGAAGGCGAGCGCGCGGTCGCGGCCCTCGGGCGAGAGGCCGGGCGACTCGCAGGCCGCCTCGATGCCGGAGACCATGTCGAGCTTGCGCCGCCGCGCGAGCTGGGTGAGCCGGGCGATGTCCACCTGGCGCAGCTCGATCGGCGGCCGCGACAGCGCGCGCACGACCGCGCCCGAGTCGCCGGGGTCGGCCAGCAGCCGCAGCCAGGCGATCACGTCGCGCACCTCGGAGCGCTGGAAGTAGGCCGTCGCGCCCGCCAGGCGGAACGGGATCCCGCGCTCCTCGAGCGCCGCGCCGACCAGCGTGCCCTCGGTGCCCACGTCGCGGACCAGCACGCACACCTGCTCGGGCGGGACGCCGCCGGTGACCCGCTGCTCGACCTCCAGCGCCGCCCGCTGCGCCTGGGCCCGGTCGGAGCGGCAGTGCCAGAAGGCCAACTCGCCGCCCGCCCGCGCCGTGAGGCGGCCGTCGCCCCCGGCCACCGCGCGGGCCGCGGTCACGATCCGGCGCCCGGAGCGCTGGCTGCGCTCGAGCCGCACCACCTTCGCGTCCGGGTGCTCGCGCTCGAAGTCGTCGAGGTTCTTGGCACCGGCGCCGCGGAGGCGGTGGATCGCCGCGTCGGGGTCGCCAGCGACAGCCACGTTCCCGTGCTCCTCACCGAGCAGGCGGAGCACGGCGGCCTGGGCGAAGTTCACGTCCTGGTACTCGTCCACCAGCACGTGACGGAAGCGCTCGCCGAGCCGGCGGCGGACGTGCGGGCGCTCGAGCAGCAGGTCGAACGCGCGCAGCACGAGGTCGCCGGAGTCGAGCGCGCCGCGCGCTGCCAGCAGCCGGTCGTGCTCCTCGTACACGCGCGCGAGCTCGAGCTCCCGGGCGGCCTGCGCGCGTTCGGCGTCGTCGGCCGCTCGCTCGACCAGCCGCTCCGCGTGGGCGCGGTAGTCGGGCGGCCGGATCATCTCCTCCTTCAGGCGGTCGATGCGCGAGACGAAGCTGCCGAGCAGCGGCGCGGGGTTGCCGCGGATCTCGTGGCGGCGCAGGCCGAGCTCGTCGATCCGGTCGAGCAGCAGGGCCAGCCGGTCCGCGGGGCTCACCGGCACGAAGAACGGGTCGAGCCCGGCCTCGAGCGCCTCCTCGCGCAGCACCCGGCCGCAGAAGCCGCGGAAGGTGCACGACCAGAGCTCCTCCCAGGGGGTCTGGATGCGGGTCTCGAGCCACTCGCGCCCGTCCGCGGCCGCGCCGGGCGAGAACGCGAGCAGCAGGACCGAGTCGGCGGGGCCGCCCTCGCGGACGATCCGCGCGAAGCGCTCCAGGAGCGTGCGCGTCTTGCCCGTGCCCGCTCCGCCGCGGATCAGCAGCGGGCCCTCCGGGTGGTTGACCGCCTCGAGCTGCGCTGCGCTCAGATCGGCGGCCCGCTGCGGCATCGCGCCTAGGATAGGCCGCGGATGGGTTCTCCAGAAGGGTTCCCGGAGAGCCTCTCCGCCGACTGGCTCGGGTGCTGCCGGCAGGCGGCCGCCGCGGCGCGCGCCGTGCTCGCGGACGTCACCGACCCCGGCGAGCGAGCGCGCGAGAC
>JALZEZ010000597.1 GCA_030861775.1 Actinomycetota bacterium | reverse complement strand
TCCTCGCCCTGGCCGCCGGCCCCACCGGCTTCCAGCTCGTGCACGTGCGCGGCATCGGCCCGGACGGCGCGACCCGGCTCGAGGAGCCGCTCGCCGCGCCGCTGCCCCGGAAGGCCCGCCTCGTCGCGGTCACGAGCGCCAGCGTGACGATCGAGCACGTCGTGCCCGGCACCCGCCCGCTGCTGCTCGGGACGGCGTTCGCGGCCCTTCCGGGCTGTCTGGTGGAGGTCGCGGTCCTGGGGCGGCTCGACTCGCCCGCCGGCACCCGGATCGAGTGGGACTGGGACGCGAGCCCGATCGTCCCGATCAAGCCCGGCGCCTGGCACGCCGTCTCGGCCGAGAACCCGGTCCTCGTGCGCGACCGCCCGGCCGACGACTCCGGCACCGACGAGCGCTGGCTGCTCGGCTTCGCGGGCTTCACCGGCGTGCTCGCCATGCTCGGCCTCGCGCTCCACCTGCGCGACCGGAGGAGGACCGGCTTCTGATGGAGGGCGGGATCCACAAGCTGGCCATCCCCACCCCGTTCGCGGTCGGCCGGGTCAACCTCTACCTGATCGACGACGACCCGCTCACGCTGGTCGACGCGGGCCCGAACTCGGGCCGCTCGCTCGACGAGTTGGAGGGCCAGCTCCGCGGCCTGGGCCGCAGGGTCGAGGACATCGGGCTGATCCTCGTCACCCACCAGCACATCGACCACATCGGCCTGGTCGGGATCGTCGCCCGCCGCTCCGGCGCCGAGGTGGCGGCCATCGACAAGCTCGTCCCGTTCATGGAGAACTACAGCGAGCACGCGGCCGTCCAGGACACGTTCGCCTCGCAGCTCATGCTGCGCCACGGCATCGCGCCCGACGTGGTGCAGGCGCTCCAGTCGGTGTCGCTCGCGTACCGCGCCTGGGGCGCCCGGGCGGACGTCTCGCGCGTGCTGCACGACGGCGACGTGGTCGAGCTGCGCGACCGGCGCCTGGAGGTCCACTTCCGGCCCGGCCACAGCCCCACCGACACCGTGTTCTACGACCCCGAGAGCCGCCGCCTGCTGGCCGCCGACCACCTGCTCGCCCACATCTCCTCCAACCCCCTGATGACGCCGGCCGAGGAGGGCGAGGAGCGGCCGCAGGCGCTCGTCGCCTACCTCGACTCGCTCAGCAAGACGCGCGCGATGGACCTGGCCGAGGTGCTGCCCGGCCACGGGGACCCCATCACCGACCACCGCAACCTGATCGACCAGCGCGTCAGGCTGCACCGCAAGCGCGCGGACAAGATCCTCGACCAGATCCGCGAGCGCTCGCGGACGGCCCACGACCTGGCCCAGGCGCTGTGGGGCAACGTGGCTGTGACCCAGGCCTTCCTGACCCTGTCCGAGGTCATCGGCCACACCGACATCCTCATGAACGAGGGCAAGGTGCGCGAGGTCGAGGAGGGCGGTGTCGTGCGCTTCGAGGCCACGTGACCCTGCCCCGGCTGGTCACGCGCCTCCTGCTGCTGCTCCCCGGCGCGGCGGTGATCTACCTCGCGTTCAACGCCGGCGGCTTCTTCCCCGGCACCCCGGCGTTCGCGGCGATCGTGCTGCTCCAGGTGCTGATCCTGCGCGTGCTGCTGGCCGACCGGCCGTTCGCCGGCATGAACCGCACGCTCACGGTCGCGGCCGGGTGCCTGGCGGCCTACGCGGCCTGGGCGCTGCTGTCGGCCACCTGGTCGGACGCCACCTGGCGGGCGCTGGTCGAGTTCGACCGGATCCTGCTCTACCTCCTGGTCGTCGTGCTGTTCGGGTCGATCGGAAGCTCGGAGGGACGGCTGCGCTGGCTCGTCTGGGGGCTCGCCGCCGCGCTGGCGTTCGTCTGCCTGGCCGGCCTGACCACCCGCATCCTGCCCGAGGTCTGGCCCACCGACCCGAACGTCGAGAACGAGCGCCTGGCCTACCCGATCGGGTACTGGAACGGCTTCGGCCTCATGGCCGGCATGGGCATCGTGCTCTGCATCCACCTGGCCTCCCGGGCGCGCGGCTCGGCGATCCCCCGGCTGCTCGGCGCGGCGGCGGTCCCGGCGCTGGCCACCGCGCTCTTCTTCACCTTCTCGCGCGGCGCGATCATCGCGACGATCGGCGGCCTGCTGGCGTACGCGGTCGTGGCCCGCCCGCGCGGGCTGGTCGCCGGCCTGCTGGCG
>JALZEZ010000303.1 GCA_030861775.1 Actinomycetota bacterium | reverse complement strand
GCACCTGGCCGAGCGCCACGGTGGTGTAGCCCTCCTCGCCGGCCCAGTTGGTGTCGCCCCCGACCACCCAGGCTCCCTGGCCGCGGGCCGCCTCGGATGCGCCGCGGCCGAACTCGGCGGCCTGCTCGGCGGTCACGGCGGCGGCGTCGAAGCAGCACGAGACGAGCACGGCCAGCGGGCGCGCGCCGACCGCCGCGAGGTCGCTGAGGGAGGCCGTGGCCGCCAGCCAGCCGCGCGCGTGGTGGGAGGCGGCGGTCTCGAGCTCCTCGCCGGACTGGAGCGTGTCGACCGTGACCGCCAGCAGCTCGGGCCCGCCGAGGTCGAGCAGCTCGGCGTCGGCCGCGAAGCCCGCGTTCACCTGGAACGGGCAGCCGTCGATGGCGGCGCGCATCGCGGCGATGAGCTCCGTCTCCTGCGAGGCCGCCGCGATCACGCCTGTCCCGATCCCTTCGTCTCGAGCAGCGCGACCTCCATGAGGGCCACCATGGGCGCGGCGATGGCCAGGAACAGCAGCGGCTCCACCAGCGCGCCCAGGGCCAGCACGAAGATCGCCGAGCCGCGCGTGTACCAGACGAGGGCCTCGTAGGCGTGTCCCTCCGGCGCGCGGAACAGGAAGCGCATCGCCACCGCGTAGGCCGCCACCGCGACCCCGAGCAGCGCGCCGAACGCGGCGTTCGCGCCGTCCGACCCGAGCGCCCCCGGGTCCGCGATCGCGAGCGCCAGCACGGCGGCCACCGCGACCAGCGGGAACGGCGGCGCGAACCAGCGCGCGCGGTCCGGTCCGAGGAAGACCGGCAGCGTGCGGTAGCCGGCCGCGCGATCGCCGGGCACGTCCTTGAAGTAGCCGACCAAGCAGAACCCGCTCATGACGATCCCGATCAGCAGCGCGTACAGCCAGACCGCCTGCGGGGCGTCGTGCCAGGCGGCGCCGGGCGCGCCGGCCGCGGCCCCGACCAGGGTGAAGACGGCGATGTCGAAGCCGTTCACGACGTTGCCGAGCATCGGGATCGGCTTGGTCAGCTCGTACAGCAGGTGCCCGCCGAGCGCGATCGCGCTCCAGATCGCGACCGACGGCGCGAACGCGATCGACAGCGCCAGCGTGGTCACGCACAGGACCGCGATGAACGCCATCGTCCGCTCGGGGCTCACCTCGCCGGTCACGAACGGGCGGTCGGGGGCGTTGATGGCGTCGGCCTCGCGGTCCACGTAGTCGTTGGTGAGCACGCCCACGCCGTAGCCGGTCACGCACACCGACATGCCGAGCGCCACGCTCAGGACGGTCGGGTCGTCGGCGGCGGCGAACAGGCCCACCAGGCCGGCGCCGAGCGAGAACGGGATGAAGTGCGGGCGCCACATGCGCAGCCAGGCCGGCAGGCCCAGGCGCCGCGGCTCGGGCCGGGTCAGCGCGCCGGTGGTCACGACGCCACCCCCGCCGGAGTGCCGCGCAGGGCGTAGAGCCGGTCGTCGTCGAGCAGGCCGTTCTCGTACTCGGCCCGCAGCCGGTGGCGGCGCACCTTGCCGCTGCTGGTCAGGGGGATCCGCCCGCGCGGGAGCAGGACCACGTCGTAGGGGCCGACGTCGAAGGTCTCGACCACGTGGCGGCGCAGCTCGGCCGCGCAGCGCACCAGCTCGTCGCGCTCGGCGAGCGTCGTCTCGGCGGCCACCACCACGCCCTCGGTGCCCAGCTCGGGATTGCGGTGCGCGAAGACCGCCAGCCGGCTGCGCACGCCCTCGATCGTCCGGATCTCGCGCTCGATGTCGTGCGGGAACAGGTTGCGGCCGCCGACGATCACCATGTCCTTCAGCCGGTCCACCACGAACAGCTCGCCGTCCGAGAGGAAGCCCAGGTCACCGGTGCGCAGCCAGCCGTCGGCGTCGATCGCGATCTCGACCCCGTGCGGGCCGACGAAGCCGCGGCAGACCGACTCCGAGCGGACGGCGATCTCGCCCAGCTCGTCCTCCGGGAGCGGCTCCCAGGCCCCGCCCGCCTGCCCTTCCGGCCGGACGACCGCGATCTCCGTCCCCTCCACCGCCGGGCCGGCCGAGGCGATCGGCAGCGCCTGCGGCGCGTGCTCCTCGCCGGGCGCGGTGATCGCGCCGCTGTCGCGGTCGAGGTGGCGGAGCTGGCGCTCGGCGCCGGGGCGGTGCATCGAGACGCACAGCGCGTGCTCGGCGAGCCCGTAGCAGGGCAGGATCGTGCCCGGACGCAACCCGACCTCCGCGAAGCGCCGCTCGAAGCGCTCGACCGCCTCCAGGTCCACCGGCTCGGCGCCGTTCATCAGGACGCGCACCGAGGAGAGGTCGACCCCCTCGAGGTCCTCGTCGCGGACCTTGAGCAGGCAGAGGTTGTAGGCGAACTGCGGCGCCACGCCGAGCGTCGCCCGCCGCCGTGACATCGTCTGGATCCAGAAGGCCGGTCGCACCAGGAAGTCGAGCGGCGACATCAGCGCCAGCGGCATCTCCCAGACGACGGTCCCCAGGAAGGCGCCGATCAGTCCCATGTCGTGGTAGAGCGGGAGCCAGCTCGCCCCAACCTCGCCGCGGTCGTGGAAGCCGACGGCGTGCCCGTACTGGCGGATGTTGTTGACCACCGCGTGGTGGGTGAGCGCGACGCCCTTCGGATCGCCGGTGCTGCCCGACGAGAACTGGATCAGGGCGAGGTCCTCGGGCGTGGGCGGCGGCGGCAGCTCGCCCTCCGGCCCGGCGGCGAGGCGCTCGGGCGTGGTGACCTCGGTGCCCGCGGCGATGCCGGGGCGCTCGCCGACCAGCGACGCCAGCGCCTCGAGCGTGATCAGCTTCGCCGGTCGGGTGAGCGTCACGACGCGCTCGACGGTGGCGAGGAAGCTCTCGACCTGCCGCGCCCCGGCCGGCGGGTAGAGCGGCACCGGCGTGGCCCCGGCGTAGAGCGTGCCGTAGTAGGAGGTGGCGAAGTCGGGGCCGGTGGGCAGCACGATGACCACGGCGTCGCCGGGCGCCACCCCCGCGGCCGCGAGCCGGCGCGCGGCGGTCCGCGCGTCCTCCGCGAGCTGCGTGCACGAGACCTCGATCGTGTCGTGCTGAAGGCCCTCGAACCAGATGGCCGGGTCGGCCCCGCCGCGCTCGGCGCGCCGGTCGAGCGCCTCGACGACCGTGCGCGGTCCGTCGCCGATCAGGTTCACCGCGCCGCCTCCGCCACGAGCTTGCGCTCGACCAGCTCGACCACGTCGCGGAAGCGGGCGACCTCGCGCAGCTCCTCGAGCGGGCAGTCGATGCCGAACGTGCGCTCGACCTCGACCTGGAAGGCGACGAACGAGAGCGAGTCCATCGCCAGGACGCCGTCGAACTCCGAGTCGAGCTCGACCAGCTCGCCGGGGATGCCGGCCGCCAGCGTCAGCAGCTCGCGCAGCGTCTCGGCGGTCGTGCTCACGACGACCCGGCCCCCACCGCGGCCTCGACGATGCCCAGCTCCGTCGCCGCGGCCTCGATCGCGCCGAGCGCATGCTCGATCGACTGCGGGTCGTGCGCGGCGGTCACGTGCATCCGGATCCGGCTCCGGTGCGCCTGGACCATCGGCGGGATCGCCGGGCACACCAGCACGCCGCGGCGCTTCAGCTCGCTCGTCAGCGCCAGCGTCGTGGCCGGGTCGCCGACCAGCAGCGGCACGACCGGCGTGCACGAGCCCATCGTGTCGAGGCCGCGCTCCTCGAGGCCCGCGAGCATCGTCCGCGCGTTCTCCCAGAGGCGCTCGCGGCGGTCGTGCTCGGTGCGCAGGATCGCGAGCGAGGTGCGCGCCGCCTCGGCCTGCGCCGGCGGCAGCGAGGCCGAGAAGATCAGCGAGCGGGCGTTGTGACGGATCACGTCGACCACCGCGCTGCTGGCCGCGGCGAAGCCGCCCACGCTGCCGAGCGACTTGCTCATCGTGCCCACGATCAGGTCGACGGTCCCGAGCATCCCCTGGTCGCCCGCCGCGCCCCGGCCGCGCTCGTCGAGCACGCCGAGCGAGTGCGCCTCGTCCACCATGATCAGCGCCCCGTGGGCGTGCGCGACCCCGGCGAGATCCGCCAGCGGTGCTATGTCGCCGTCGGCGCTGTAGATCCCCTCGACGACCACGAGCGCGCGCTGGCCGGCGTCGGCGCTGTCGAGGATGCGGTCGAGGTGACCCGCGTCGTTGTGCTGGAAGTAGCGGAGCTGGGCGCCGGAGAGCCGCGCGCCGTCGACGATCGACGCGTGGTTGAGCAGGTCGCTGACGATGAGGTCGCCGGTGCTCATCAGCGCCGAGATCACGCCCAGGTTCGCCTGGTAGCCGGTGGGGAACACCGCGCACGCGTCCTGCTCGAGGAACTCGGCCAGCTCCTCCTCGAGCTGCCGGTGGATCGCGGTGTAGCCGCCCGCCAGCGGCGAGGCGCAGCGGCTGCTGCCGAGCCTGCTCACCGCGTCGCGCGCCGCCTCGACCACGCGCGGGTCGGTGCTGAGGCCGAGGTAGTCGTTGGCGATCAGGCTCACGGTGCGCCTGCCCTCGAGCGACACCCAGCCCGGCCCGACGGTCTCCTCGACGCGGGGGTAGAGGCTGTAGATCGCCGCGTCGTGCGCGGCCCGGAGCTGCTGGAGCAGGCCGTCGAACGGCGTCAGGAACGCACGCTGGCGCGCGGCCTCGCGCCGCTCATGCGTCCCCCGCCTGTCCGCGTCCGACACCCCCGTGTCCCCCTCGCCCTGCGTCCCGAGCTCCCCCCGTGACGGCGCGCCGCGTCCCCGTGCGAGCGCCCTCCGCCGTCCTTCCCGAAATGGCGGTCCCTGCCGACTCCGCCGCCTCCCCGCACGGCGGTCCTACCAAGCCGCCGCCCTTACGG
>JALZEZ010000596.1 GCA_030861775.1 Actinomycetota bacterium | reverse complement strand
GCCTACAGCGGGGCCGGGCCGGAGGAAGCCGCGTGATGGCGCCGCGCGCGAGCGGGCCCGAGCCGGAGGCCGGCGCATGACCCTCCCCCTCGCCGAGGTCGGCTTCGCCGAGTCCACGCTCGTGCAGGTCGTCAAGGCGCTCGTGATCTTCGGCTTCGTGCTCGCCGTCGTGCCGATGATCCTGCTGCTCGAGCGCAAGGCGCTCGGCCGCTTCCAGGCCCGGCTCGGGCCGAACCGGGTCGGGCCCTACGGCCTGATGCAGCCGCTCGCCGACGTGATCAAGCTCCTCTCGAAAGAGCAGTTCACGCCGCAGACGGCGGTGCCGTGGATGATGGCCCTCGCCCCGGCGATCTCGATCTTCACCGCGGTCGTCACGCTCGCGATCATCCCCTTCGGCGACACGCGCGAGGACGGCCTGTTCGGCGCCGACTACGGCCTCTACGGCCTCGACGTCTCGATCGGGATCCTGTGGGCGTTCGCCTTCGGCGCGCTCGCCTTCTACGGGCTGATGCTCGGCGGCTGGGCCTCCGGCTCGAAGTACTCGTTCCTCGGCGCGATGCGCTCGGCGGCGCAGCTCATCTCGTACGAGGTGTCGCTGGCGCTGGCCCTGCTCGGCGTGGTGATCACCGCCGGGTCGCTCTCGCTCACCGAGATCGTCCACGCCCAGGGCGGCATGTGGTACATCGTGCCGCAGTTCGTCGGCTTCCTGATCTTCATGGTCGCGGGCTTCGCCGAGACCAACCGCCCGCCGTTCGACCTGCCGGAGGCCGACGCCGAGATCGTCGCGGGCTACAACACCGAGTTCGGCGGGATGCGCTTCGGCTCGTTCTTCATGGCCGAGTACATCAACATGATCGCGATCTCCGGGATCGCGGTCGCGGCGTTCCTCGGCGGCTGGCACGGGCCGGGGCCGGCCTTCCTCGACCCGCTCTGGGTCATCGCGAAGATGTTCCTCTTCATCTGGGTCTTCATCTGGGTCCGGGCCACGCTGCCCCGCCTGCGCTACGACCAGCTCATGTCCTTCGGGTGGAAGGTCCTGCTGCCGCTGGCGACCCTCAACGCCCTGGTCACGGCGATCGTGGTGGTGACGACGAGCTCATGACCCCCTGGGACCCCGGACAGGACGTGATCGAGGTCCAGCGCGGGCCGGACCCGGGCGGGATCGGCGGCGCCTACCGCGCGTTCGGCGAGACGCTGCGCGGGCTGAAGACCACGATGGGCCGGCTGCTGGAGGGCCCGGTCACGGTCGAGTACCCGGAGGAGAAGACCCCCGTCTACCCGCGCTTCCGCGGCCGCCACAAGCTCCACCGGTTCGAGGACACCGGCCTCGAGAAGTGCGTGGGCTGCTCGCTGTGCGCCGCGGCCTGCCCCGCCGAGTGCATCCGCGTGGTGGCCGCCGAGAACACGCCCGGCAACCAGGTCTCCGCCGGCGAGCGCTACGCCTCGGTCTACGAGATCAACATGAGCCGCTGCATCTTCTGCGGCTACTGCGAGGTGGCCTGCCCGTTCGACGCGATCACGATGGGCAACGACTACGAGCTCGCCGACTACACGCGCTCGGACCTGATCTTCACGAAGGAGATGCTGCTGGCCGACCCCGTCGAGCGCACGCCGCTGCGGCGCGAGGGCGAGTAAGTGGAGCAGGTCCTCTTCTTCATCGGCGCGCTCGGCGCCATCGGCGGGGCGATGGGCGTTGTCCTGCTGCGCAACCCCTTCTACAGCGTGCTCGCGCTGGTGGCCCACCTGGTCGCGCTGGCGCTGCTGTTCCTGCTCCTGAACGCGGAGTTCCTGGCGGCCTCGCAGCTCGTGGTCTACGCGGGCGCGGTGATGGTCCTGTACGTGTTCGTGGTCGCCTACATCGGCGGCGTGGACGACCCGGGGGTCGAGGGCGCCGGGGCGGTCGGCCGGCTCGGACCCCTGTTCGCGGGCGCGCTGCTGGTGGAGCTGACGATCGCGGTGGTCGGGTCCGGCCTGAGCGCGCTCGACTCGACCGGCCGCGACGTGGGCTCCGGCTTCGGCTCGCCCGGCGAGGTCGGGCGGCTGCTGCTCGAGAAGTTCCTGATCCCGTTCGAGGCGGCGTCCTTCCTGCTGCTCGTGGCCGCGGTGGGCGCGATCGTGCTGGCCCGGCGCCGGCGCGGCCTGCTCGACGACGCCGAGGACCTGCC
>JALZEZ010000008.1 GCA_030861775.1 Actinomycetota bacterium | reverse complement strand
GCCGCGAGGCGCGCGTGGTCGGGCGCCGGGCCGAGGCGGCCGGCGGGCAGGACCCCACCCGCCTGCGCAACCGCGTGCGCCGCGGCTAGTCGATCAGGCGCCGGGTCATCCGGTTGATCGCGACCCGCCACAGCACGACGGCGAGCGCGAGCAGCCCCAGCAGCCTCAGCGGGTCGGTCGCCTCGAAGCCGAAGCACGCGTGGCGGACCAGCTCGACCAGGTGGTGCAGCGGGTTGAACTGCGACGCGATCTGGACCCCCTCCGGGAGATCGTCGATCGGGAAGAACGTGCCCGCCACCAGGAACAGCGGGGTGACGAACAGCGTCGTGACGTAGTTGAACTGGTCGATCTTCTCCACGGTGCCCGCCACGGCGATGCCGAAGGCGGCGAAGGCGAGCGCGGTGACGAAGGCGAAGATCGGCACGAGCAGCATCCCCGGCGCCGGGTCGAGCCCGAAGCCCATCGCCACGATCAGCGGGAAGGTGCCGTAGAAGCCGGCGCGCAGGCCGATCCACAGCATCTCGGCGGTCACGACCTCCTCCACGTCGACCGGCGCGGCCAGGATCGCGTCGTAGGTGCGCTGGAAGTGGTGCTTCACGAACGTGCCGAACATCGCCGGCAGCGCGCTGGAGAAGATCACCGCGGTGGCCACCATCCCGGTGCCGACGAACTCGACGTACTCGAGCCCGTCCACCCGGTCCACGATCGTCGCCCCCAGCCCCAGCCCGAACGCCAGCAGGTAGACGATCGGCTCGAGCACGCTCGAGAACGTCATCGACTTCCAGATCGTCCGGTAGTTGGCCGCCTCGCGGCTCATCACGCCGATCACCGCGGCGGGCTCGATGCGCCTCACTCGGCCTCCTCCCCGGTGAGCAGGACGAACACGTCCTCGAGCGAGGCCGCCCGGCGGATCGACTCCGGCGGGAACGCCCCGTCGGTCGCGCGCTCGGCGCCGACGATCGCCACGGCCGGGCCGGCCGGGCGCACCGCCAGCCCCTGCGCCTCGGCCGTCTTGCGCACCTCGGCCAGGCGCCCCGGCGGGCCGTAGAACTCGGCGGTCTCGCGCCCCGCGTGCTCGCGGATCAGCTCGCTCGGCCGGCCGCGGGCGACGATCTTGCCCTGGGCCATCACGGCCACCTCGTCGGCGAGCCGCTCGGCCTCCTCGATGTAGTGGGTCGACATCAGGATGGTCTTGCCCGCGGCCCGGAGGCCGTCGATCAGCGACCACAGCTCGGTGCGGATCTGCGGGTCGAGCCCCACGGTGGGCTCGTCGAGCAGCAACAGCTCGGGGTCGTGGACGAGCCCGCGCGCGAGCAGCAGCCGCCTGCGCATGCCGCCGGACAGCTCCGAGACCGAGTCCTTCTCACGGCTCGTGAGCCGCGCGATCGCGAGCCCGCGCTGGACGGTGGCCTTCACGTCGGGCACGCGATAGAGCCGGGCGAAGATCGCCAGGTTGTCGCCGACCGACACGTCCACGTCGAGGTTGTCGAGCTGCGGCACGACGCCCATGCGGGCCCGGGCCTCCTTCGACTCCTCCGGCAGCGGGTGGCCGAGCGCGCTCAGCTCGCCCTCGTCCGCGATCGCCTGCCCGGTGAGCATGCGCATCGTGGTGGACTTGCCGGCGCCGTTGGGCCCGAGGAGCCCCAGGCAGATGCCCGGCGGGACGTCGAGGTCGAGGCCGTCCACCGCGGTGATCGGCCCGAAGCGCTTGACCACGCCTCGGAGCTTGATCGCCGGCTCGGTCACCGGGCGACTCTGTACCTCAGGTGCGTCGCCTGCGCGGACTCGACCACCTGCGTGCACTCGAGCTGCGCCGGGGGGACCCCCTCGAAGAGTCGTTCGCCGCCGCCGAGCAGGATCGGCGCCACGTGGACCAGCAGCTCGTCCACCAGGCCGGCCGCGAGGTACTCGTTGCACACCTGCGCGCCGCCGCCGATCAGCACGTCCCTGTCGCCGGCCGCCGCGCGCGCCTGCTCGAGCGCGGACTCGATGCCGTCGGTGACGAACGTGAAGGTCGTCTGGCCGAGCGTGAGCGGCTCGCGCTCGTGGTGGGTGAGCACGAAGACGGGGTAGGGGAACGGCGGGTCGTCGCCCCACCAGCCGTTCCACGGCTCGTCCGCGTCCCACGGCCCGGGGCCGCCCCCGAACTTGTTGCGGCCCATGATCTCGGCGCCGTGGCGGCTCTGCATCTCGCGTGCGAGGTCGTCCTCGGGTCCGGTCGTGCCGCCCTCGCGGCCGTGCGCCTCGCGCCAGCCGGCCGTGGCGAAGGCCCACTCGTGCAGGCTCTCGCCGCCCTCGCCGAGCGGGTTCTCGCGGGTCTGGTTCGGCCCCGCGACGAAGCCGTCGAGCGAGGTGCTGATCTGGATGTTGAGTTGTCCCATGTGAGTCGAGACCCGCGCGCCCCGCGGGACTCATCGCTCACATGTATCAGGTCGTGTCTCCCCGCTTAGGTGAACATCGCACGGATCGCCACTACGAACTCTTCGGCGTCGGCCAATACGCGCGCCGCCTCGTCCAGCGACGCGCCGCCGAGGCGGTAGTCGGAGTCGTACCGAAGCTCCTCGGCGTTCCTCGCGGCATCCCTCAGGCGACGTTCGAACGCCTCAGGCCGGATGAACAAGTCCTCGAACAGCGACCATGTTCCATGATGGCTCCGAGCCTCCCGATCACGCTCGCTCAGCGCCGCCCGGGCGGCAGCGAACATCGCCTGGTACGCCTCCGCCGCGGAGTTTTCAGGGAGCTTGGCTTCTAACAGCACCCGCGCAGCGGCCAGAAATCTCTTCGCCTCGCCCAGGTACTCCTCCGAGCGCGGTTTCACGGCCCGCCGAACAGCACGATCTTGTCGCGGTCTAGATCGCGGACGAAGAAGTCGTCCACTGCACGCCGCTGCGCTAGCCAGCCGCGGTCTTGGACGGCGGTCGAGAGCGCCAACCGCGCATCGCCGTCGACCTTCTCCAGCTCGCGGGCGATCGCCGCCACCGCTTCGCGGTGATTGGCTCGACCTCCGCGGGCCAGGACGAGCAAGTCGACGTCGGATTCATCTGTGGCGTCGCCACGCGCCTTCGATCCGTAGAGCCAGATCGCTTCGAGGTCTTCGCCCAGCGACTCCCTCACGCGCGCTACGAATTGCTCCACCGCGGCGTGCTCGGCATCGGTCAGCGAAGCGGCGGCGAGCCTGTCCCCCCAGGTTCGCTCACCTGTCAGGCGCGCGTACACCTCCCGCGCCAGGGCGTCCCCGAGATGACCGCGAACCTCATCGTCGCCAAACGCGCGCTCGAAGAACTCCCAGCTCTGGTTCCTGGCTTCGAGTGCCCTCTCCTCGAACTTCTCGTCGAAGAGGAGCTCGAAGTTCGCGAACGAGTTCGCCGCCGCTGCTTCCTTGAGGTCCTCGTCCGCCACCAGCGACTCGGCCATGCGTCGCACGATCTCGTCGCCCGCCCCGAGTTGGAGGCCGTGGCGTTCGTTCAGGTCGCGAATGATCTGCGAGAGGGGATCGACGGCCGGTTCCACCACCGCTACCTGCGCGCTCTCGGGGCTCAACGGATCCGCGCCCCCGGCGACCCCGGCATCCGTCTCCGCGCCCGCCTGGATTCGCAGATGGGTCAGCTGGAGCGAGTCGCCGAGATCGAGACCCCGCGTTCGTTCACGCGGGAGGACCCGCTGCAGAGCGCGCGCGTAGAGGTAGGTGCGTTCCAACCGCACATCGGTGAACCCGATGGCCTGAGCCAGGAACGAGTAGAGGTCGCAGAACTTCGCGGCGGCGGCGTGGAACTCCCGCCGGTCCTGCTCATCGAGCGACTCGAAACGCTCCTTCGCCGGCTCGAGCTGCACATACAGCACGGCATGTGCGGCCGGTCCGGCACCCAGGAGGGCCGCCGCGAAGGCGCGCTCCTCTTCCTCCCTAACGATGCCGAACACGAGTAGTTGCTCACGGGCGCTGTAGAGCTCGTTTGGATCCGTCGGGAGCGCGCGTGTCTGCTCGTACCACGGCTTGAACGCGGCACGAATCTCGTCCGCTGAGTTCACGAAGTCGAGGACGAAGGTGTCGTCCTTGTGAGGGTGAGTGCGATTCAGCCGCGAGAGGGTCTGGACCGCCCGCAAGCCGCCCAACTGCTTGTCGACGTACATCGTGTGGAGAAGCGGCTGGTCGAAGCCGGTCTGGTACTTCTCGGCGACGGTCAGGATCCGGTAGCGATCCTCGGCGAACCGGTCCGCGAGCTGCTTCTCGCCGAACCCGTTGATCCTGGCCTCGGTCCAGGGCTCGCCATCGAGGTCGACGGTGCCGGAGAAGGCGACCAGCGGCTCGCAGTCCGTGTAGCCCTGAGTACGAACATAGGCCTCGAGCGCGAAGTGAGTGCGTACGGCGAGCTCGCGCGAGGCCGTAACGACCATGGCCTTGGCGCGACCGCCGATGAGCTTCCGCGTTGACGAGCGGAAGTGCTCGATGACGATCTTGGCCTTCTCCTCGAGCGTGTCCGGTTGAGCAGAGACGAAGCGCACGACCTCCGCCGCCGCCTTGCGGCGCTCGATCTCGGGGTCCTCCTCCTTCAAGGTCGACGCCACCTTCCAGAACACCTTGTAGGGCATGAAGCGCTGGAGCACATCGAGGATGAAACCCTCCTCGATCGCCTGGCGCATCGAATAGGTGTGGAACGGCCGGAAATCGCCGCCCTCCTCCTTTCTCCCGAAGACGTGGAGCGTCCTGTTGGTGGGCGTTGCGGTGAAGGCGAAGTACGAGAGGTTCGCCTGCGAGCCGCGCTCTCGTGCGGAGCGCTCGACGAGCGCGGTGGCCATGTCCTCGACCTCGTCCGGCTCGACGTCGCGCTCCTCGTCGGCGAGCTTCCCGCCAGAGCCAAGCGCCGCGCGCAGCGCCTTCGCGGCCTCGCCCGACTGCGAAGAGTGAGCCTCGTCGACGATTACGGCGAAGCGCTTGTCGGAGAGGTCACCGATCTTCTCCAGCACGAAGGGGAACTTCTGGAGCGTGGAGACGATGATCTTTGCGGTGCTCGACTCGAGAGCGTCGGCGAGCTGTGCGGAGGTCCCCTCGACCCTCTCCACGACGCCGGGTTCGTGGTCGAACTGGAAGATGGTTGCCTGGAGCTGACGGTCGAGGACCACGCGGTCGGTGATGACGACCACCTTGTCGAAGACCTTTCGGTCATCGCTGTGCAGGCCGGCGAGCCGGTGCGCCAGCCAGGCGATCGTGTTCGACTTGCCTGAGCCGGCTGAGTGCTGGACGAGGTAGTTCCTACCGGCGCCATGGTCGCGTGCATCGCCGACGATCGTGCGCACCGCATCCCACTGCTGAAAGCGCGGGAAGATGACCTTGCCGCCCGCGGTCGGACCCTTGCTGCTCCGTTTTGCTCCGCGCACGGGGGCCGATGGCTCGATGTGAATGAACCGGTGCAAGAGTTCGAGCCACGCATCGCGCTGCCAGACGTCCTCCCAGAGGTACGCGGTCGCGTGTCGCGTCCGTGTCGCCGGCGGGTTCCCGGCACCGCCGGGCTCGCCCGGTCCGGCGCTGCCCTGGTTGAAAGGCAGGAAGATCGTGTCCTCCCCCTGGAGTCGCGTGGTCAGGAAGACCAGGCTCGGGTCGACCGCGAAGTGCACCAGCGCGCGGCGGGCGAAGATCGGCTCCGAGGGATCGCGGTCGTGGCGGTACTGGTGCTTTGCGTGCTCGACGTTCTGGCCCGTAAGGGGGTTCTTCAGCTCCGCGGTTGCCGTCGGGATGCCGTTGACGAGCAGAGCCAGGTCGAGCGTCTTGTCGGGCTCCTTTTCCGAGTACGCGAGCTGTCGGATGACCGTGCACCGATTCGCTTCGTAGCCCGCCACAAGTTCAGGTGTCATCCCGTGCTCGGGCTTGAAGTATGCGAGCCGGAAGTCAATGCCCAGATCCGTCACTCCCCGCCGCAGCACGTGCAGCGTGCCCGACTCGTTGATGCGCTTTGCAACGAGCTTCGGGAACTCCCGCTGGGCTACGTCCTTCCCGCCGCGCCGCTCGACCAACTCGTCCCAAGCGCTTTCCTGCGTCGCGCCTATGAAGGCGATGAGCTCGTCTGAGTCGATCCCTAGCTCAAAGTCGAAGTATTTAGGGATGCCCCGCTGCCAGCCGTGATCGACCAACTGCTTCTCGATCAGATCCTCGAAGGCGATTTCCTTGTGGGGTGAGACCCCGACCGTGGTCATGTTGTCAGCGCCGTCGTGCGGTACGAGGTTGGATCGAGCTGGCCAGTTACCGCGGCTGTGATCAGAGCTTCGCGGTGTTCCTTCAGGACCGGAAGCTGCCGCCGAATAAGCAACGAAAGTTCGTCGATCCTCTGCATATGGCTCTTCGAAAGTTCGACGGCCTTCTTCTGCTCAGCAGGCGTTGGCAGCGGAATCCGCAAACTCTGAATATCGGGCATGTAGATGGTCTTGTGGGTCGAGCCCATTGCGAGTCGTCCAAGCAGGTCCACTCGCATGGCGCGCAAACAGAGCAGCAGAAAACGGGGCTCGAGCAGCCGCGAGCAAGTCCAGGTGACGAAGTCCTGGCTGGTTGCCATATCGCAACCCATAATCACTGAGAAACCGACCGAAGCAGTACGAGACAGTGCGACCGTGCCGGCGGGATGGAGAACCGCGGACGAGTTCTCGAGTCCAGCGCTACTGATTAACTCCTTCGTCTCCGCCAGAACCTCACGCCGATCATCCCTGAACCGCTCGATGTCGCTCGTCGTGAGCCACGGGATGTCGCGCGCGGTCTCCCAGTACTTCGCCTCCGAACGGCTCGGAGTGTGCCCCGTCCCGAGCTTCGCGACGAGCGAGAGCTTGGCGATCCGCCAGTGGAGGGGGATGGTCGGAAGCCACTCGAGCCCGGGTCCTCGCCGCGCGCCGCGAGACTCACCAAGCTGGCCCGATACGGCCGCATGAGTAACCGCTGCCCTCTTCTCTTCAAGCAGCGCCAGAAGTCGTCTCTTGCGCTCGAGTAGCCGGTCAAACTTCGCCGTCTCCGTGTCCAGAAAATCGGCGATACGGTGCTGCTCCTCAAGAGGCGGGATATCAAGCTCGAAGTCCTTGACAAAGTCGATCGGCACGCGCTTCTGGCCAGCAACGCCGAGCATTGCGCTTGTACCAACTCTGATGAAGTCGTACGCGAGGGTGCGGTACCACAAGAACCTTGCGTCCAAGTCAGGTCCTGCACGAAGAACGTGGAGCTCAGTCGTACCGAATCCAACTCCATGACGGACGCGAGCAGCAATCGCAGAACGGGCCGCTTCGAAGGTCGGGGTGATCTTTGGAACGAGCACATCACCCTCGCGGAATCGTGTGTACCCTGCCACGAGCTCGCGCACGGGCCTCAATCGCGAGGGGTCATATCTCTCATCGGCCCAAATTGCTTCTAGCGGCAGGAAAGTCGCGTCCTGATCTGGGTCGAGTTGTCGCACATGCGTCGTAGGTCCGACCTCAGCCGCGAATCGGAGTCGCATTCGGCGCCACTCGGATCTGTTCATTCCGTCATCACGGCCTTCGCCAGACCGGCAATCTCGTCCTCGAGCTCAAGAATCTCCTGATTGATCTCCTCCAGCGGCCGCGGCGGCTTGTACCGGTAGAAGAGACGAGTCAGGGGGATCTCGGTGCCAACACGGGTAGTTCCGGCGTCCACCCAGGCATCCTTGACAAACGGCAGCACCTCGCGCCGCATGTAGTCATCGACGGAGTCATTCATCGCCACGTTCTCGTAGTCCCGCAGCTCCGGGTCGGGTTGCGGCTCGCCCCTACCGTTCCTAACCACGGACCCCGCGGAATCGCGGACGGATAGCGCCTCCCAGATCGCTTTGCGAAGTGCGGCCGTCGGCTTCTCGACCGCACGTAGGAGGTCGCGAACCCTCATTTCCGCTTCCGACTGATCCGCCGTTGCGAAGCCGTTGAGCGCTCGGAGCCCGTCGATGATCGCGCGCTGCGCCGTCTCGCCACGGGCGATCGCCGCTTTCGCGTCCCTCACGTTCGCGGGAGGCTTCACCAGGCCCTCGAACGCCTTCAAAACCCGCAGCCGTTCGATCGCCTCATCGGTGACCTCGTACCGCACCCGCAACGGACGCTCGACCGTGATACGGCGGTACATGAAGAACTCGTTGTCGCGGATCTTCGACCTATCGCCCTCCTCGAACCCGCGATATAGATCGAGTACCTGCTCGATGTGGTCGAGCGAGAGCCGGCGGCGCTTGTTGCCGAGGCTCTTCGGCATCGGCTCCCACAGTTCGCGCGCATCGATCAGCTGGACCCTGCCCTGCCGCTCCGGTGCCTTGCGGCTCGAGAGCACCCAGACGTAGGTCGCGATGCCGGTGTTGTAGAAGAGCTGCTCCGGCAGGGCGACGATTGCCTCTAGCCAGTCGTTCTCCAGGATCCAGCGGCGGATCTCGCTCGGCCCCGACCCTGCCCCGCCGCTGAAGAGCGGCGAGCCGTTGAAGATGATCGCGATGCGGCTACCGCCGTCCTCCGGTGGCTTTCGCTTGGCGAGCATCGTCTGCAGGAAGAGGAGGGCACCGTCGTTCTTGGGTGGTGTACCGGCCCTGAAGCGACCACCGTCACCGGTTTCGCGCTCCTCGATCACCGCCTCTTGGTCCTTCGACCAGTCGACACCGAACGGCGGATTGGCCAGCATCAGATCGAAGCGCTCGCCCGGGAGGCCATCCTCCGCGAGGGTCGAGCGCGGATAGATGTTCGACGGATCCTGATCCTTTAGGAGCATCTCCGAGCGGCAGATCGCCCACGACTCGGGGTTCAGCTCCTGTCCGTAGAGGTAGAGGCGCGCCCGTCGGTTTCGCTCGCGGACCAGCTCCTCAGTCACGGAGAGCATGCCGCCGGTTCCGCAGGCCGGGTCGTAGACCTTGCGAATCGCACCGGCCTTCCGGGTCACCTCCTCGTCGCCCGCCAACACGAGCTCGGCGCAGAGTCGGACGACTTCGCGCGGCGTGAAGTGCTCACCCGCGGTCTCGTTCGAAGCTTCCGAGAAACGCCGAATCAGTTCCTCGAAGAGGTCGCCCATGCGGGCGTTTGGGAGCGAGTCGGGGTGCAGGTCCGCGTCGAGGAATCGCGTCAGCACCCGGTAGAGCAGGCCCGCCTTGTGGAGCCGGGTGATCTGCTGATCGAAGCTGAACGCGTCGAAGATCTCGCGCACCGCGGGCGAGAAACCTGCGATGTATCTGCGCAGCCCGCCCGCGACGTTGGACGCGTCACCCGCGACCTTCTCGAGATCCAGTTCGGAGGTGTTGTAGAAGCGCTGCCCGGCTGCCCTCCGGAGCAGCGGATCAGGGTCGAAGTCGAGCGCTTCGATCCGGCCAGCCTCCTCCAGCACTG
This sequence comes from Actinomycetota bacterium, assembly GCA_030861775.1. Classification (GTDB taxonomy): domain Bacteria; phylum Actinomycetota; class Thermoleophilia; order Solirubrobacterales; family Thermoleophilaceae; genus AC-37. The sequence continues at coordinate 13,917 of JALZEZ010000008.1, read as the reverse complement.
TCTGCTTGGTGGGCGCCAAGACGAGGTCGAGCCGGCGCAGGACCGTGAAGGGAAGGATCACACGTCCGTACTCCGACTGCTTGTAGTCGCCGCGCAGGAGCTCCGCGATCCCCCAGATGAATTGGACGTGTCCGTTGGCGCTGTTCATCGTCCCCCCAAGGGCAGGTTAGCCCTCGTGGAGGCGGCCCAGGCGCTGTGTCAGGCCGTGGCGACCGGCTCCGTGAGCGGTGCACGCTCGAAGACGAGCTCGCCGTCGCGGCCGTCGACCTTCACCGTGTCGCCCGAGCCGAACTCGCCGTTCAAGAGCGCCAGGGCGAGCTTGTCGATGAGCTGCTTCTGGATCACGCGCTTGAGCGGGCGGGCGCCGTAGGTGGGGTCGTAGCCCAGGTTGCCGATCAGCATGCGGGCGTCGTCCGTGAGCTCGATCTCCACCCCGCGCTCGCGAACCCGGGAGGCCAGCTTGTCGACCTGGATCTCGACGATCCGGCCGATCTGCTCGCGGCTGAGCTGGCTGAACTCGACGATGTCGTCCAGGCGGTTCACGAACTCGGGCTTGAAGTGGCCCTCCACGCCCTCGCGCCCGCCGGGGATGTTCGAGGTCATGATCAGCACGGCGTTCTTGAAGTCCACCGTGCGGCCCTGGCCGTCGGTCAGGCGGCCGTCGTCCATCACCTGGAGCAGGATGTTGAAGACGTCGGTGTGGGCCTTCTCGATCTCGTCGAGTAGGACCACCGAGTACGGGCGGCGGCGGACGGCCTCGGTGAGCTGGCCGCCCTCCTCGTAGCCGATGTAGCCGGGCGGCGCGCCCACCAGCCGCGACACCGAGTGCTTCTCCATGTACTCGGACATGTCGATGCGGACCATCGCCTGCTCGGAGTCGAACATGAACTCCGCGAGCGCCCGGGCCAGCTCGGTCTTGCCCACGCCGGTGGGGCCGATGAACAGGAACGTGCCGATCGGGCGATTGGGGTCCTGGAGCCCGGCGCGCGAGCGGCGCAGCGCGTTCGAGACCGCGTCGACGGCCTCGTCCTGGCCGACCACCCGCTCGTGCAGGCGCTCCTCCATGTGGATGAGCTTCTCGACCTCGCCCTCCATCAGCTTCGAGACCGGGATGCCGGTCCACTTGGCCACGACCTCGGCCACGTCCTCGTCGTCGACCTCCTCCTTGAGCATCGTCGAGCCGCCCTGGAGCTCGGTCAGGCGCGCCTCCTGCTCGCGCACGGTGCGCTCCAGCTCGGGGATCTCGCCGTAGCGCAGCTCGGCGGCGCGCTGGAGGTCGGCGTCGCGCTCGGCGCGCTCGGCCTCGCGGTGGGCCTGCTCGAGCCGCTCCTTGGTCTCGCGGATGGCCTCGATGGCCTCCTTCTCGGACTGCCACTGGGCCTTCATGCCGGCGGAGCGCTCGCGCAGCTCGGCCAGCTCGCGGTCGATCGCCTCGCGGCGGGCCACCGACGCCTCGTCGCGCTCCTTCTTGAGCGCCTGGAGCTCGATCTCGAGCTGCTGGACGCGGCGCTCGACCTCGTCGATCTCGGTCGGCATCGAGTCGATCTCGATGCGCAGCCGCGAGGCGGCCTCGTCGATCAGGTCGATGGCCTTGTCGGGCAGGAAGCGGTCGGCGATGTAGCGCTGGCTGAGCACGGCCGCGGCGACGATCGCCGAGTCCTGGATGCGCACGCCGTGGTGCACCTCGTAGCGCTCCTTGAGCCCGCGCAGGATCGCGATGGCGTCCTCGGTGTTCGGCTCCTCGACGTAGACCGGCTGGAAGCGGCGCTCGAGCGCGGCGTCCTTCTCGATGTGCTTGCGGTACTCGTCGAGCGTGGTGGCGCCGACCGCGCGCAGCTCGCCGCGGGCCAGCATCGGCTTGAGCAGGTTGGCGGCGTCGACCGCGCCCTCAGCCGCGCCGGCGCCGACGATCGTGTGCAGCTCGTCCATGAACAGGATGACCTGGCCCTCGGCCTCGGCGATCTCCTTGAGCACCGCCTTCAGCCGGTCCTCGAACTCGCCGCGGTACTTGGCGCCGGCGACCAGCGCGCCGATGTCGAGCGCGATCACGCGCCGGTCGCGCAGGGAGTCGGGCACGTCGCCGGACACGATCCGCTGGGCCAGGCCCTCGGCGATGGCGGTCTTGCCCACGCCGGGCTCGCCGATCAGCACCGGGTTGTTCTTGGTGCGGCGGGAGAGGACCTGGATCACGCGGCGGATCTCGTCGTCGCGCCCGATGACCGGGTCGAGCTTGCCCTCCTCGGCGGCCCTGGTCAGGTCGCGGCCGAACTTCTCGAGCGCCTGGTACTTGTCCTCGGGGTTCTGGTCGGTGACCCGGTGCGGGCCGCGGACCTCGTTGACCGCGGCGAGGAGCTGCTCCCGGCTGGCGCCGACGTCCACCTTCGGGTCGTCGGCCAGGGCCAGGAGCAGGTGCTCGGTGGAGACGTACTCGTCGCCCAGGCTCCGCGCCTCCTCCTCCGCGTTCTGGAGGACCTTGGCGGTGACGCCGTCGACCGGCGGCGCGGTGACGTCCTCGCCGGTGACCTTGGGGGCGGCGTCGAGCGCCTCGTTCGCGCGGCGGCGCACGCCCACGACGTCGACGCCAGCGTGCTGGAGGACCGGCACGACGATGCCGCCCTCCTGCTCGAGCAGGGCCGCGAGCAGGTGGTGGGGCGAGGTCTGGGGGTTCTTGCGGGCGGCAGCCAGGCGCTGGGCCGCCGCGAGAGCCTCCTGGGACTTGTTCGTGAAGCGATCTATATGCATAGAAAATCTATGTGCGTGTATAGCAGATCATCGGCGGGGCGTCCGCCATTCGGGGGGTTTGAGGGTTGTGTGCGGCATGCTGGTTTACGGGCATCCGGTCCCGGCGACAGATCCAACCATGGAGTCGGGGGCCATCCAGCATGCGCGCGTGCCGCGCAACGACCGCCGCCGCCGCTGGATCCTCGGCGTCGGCAACTTCTTCCTGTGGTTCGTCACGCCCGTCGCATGGCTGCTCGGCGTGGGGCTCGTCGGCCCGGAGCTCAACCACGCCCTCTCGCTTCCGCTGACCGCCGCGCTCTTCGTGCTGATGTTCATCGGCCTGCCGCTGACGATGATCGTGATCGCGCGCCTGCTGTTCCGCCTCGACGCGCGCCTGAGCGGAGAGCCCGTGCCAGCGCCGCGCGTGCGCGTGCGGGTCCCGGCGATACGTACCCTGCGCCCGCCGGAGGCCGAGCCGATCCGGCTCGAGCATCCCCCGCTCAGTGGTCGCGAGCGCGTGGCCGGGGCGCTCGTCATCGGCCTGATGATCGCCGGCAGCGTGGTCCTGTGGGCCGGCGTGCCGCTGTTCTGGATCTGGTTCGCGTCACAGCTCACCGACACCACCCAGCCCTCGCTCGAGCCCTACCTGCTGATCATCGTGGCCATCCCGATCACGATGGTCCTCGGCAGCCGCATCCTGTTCCGCCTCCAGCTCCTCTACTGCCGGATCGCGCACCTGCCGCAGCCGACCGTCGGCCGCGCGGCATGGTTGAAGAGCCTGAGCGACAGGCGCGGCAGCATGCGGCCGATCCAGGCGATCGACGGCGTGATGGCGCTGTCGGTGGCCACAGCGATCCTCCTGCTGGTCTTCTGGTTCGCCTTCTTCGCGGACCTCAGCGGCCTGCTGCCGCCCGAGCTCCAGAACATGAGCCGCTGACCCGCGCGGTCGGGCGAGCGCTCGTCAGGCCCGCTGCGACGGCCCGCCGCCGCGGCGCTGCTGGCGCTGGATCGGGATGCGCACTCGGGGGCCGCGGGCGTCGCGGGCGGGAATCAGGGCGCTGCCCGGCGGCTGGTAGGGGACGAGCTCGGCCCGGAACGACTTGCGCACGCGCTCGATCTCCTCGTGCATCTCCTGCTCCATCCGCTCCGCCTGGCGCTCGATGCGGCGCATGCGCTCGCGCATCCGGTCGATCTCCTGCTCGAGCTCGAAGACCTTCTCCACCCCGGCGAGGTTCATCCCCAGCTCGGTCGTGAGCTCCTGGATCCGGCGCAGCCGCTCCACGTCCTCGTCGGAGTAGCGGCGCGTGCCGCCACTCGTGCGCTCCGGCTCCACCAGCCCGCGCGACTCGTAGATGCGCAGCGTCTGCGGGTGCATCCCGGCCAGCTCGGCCGCCACCGAGATCATGTAGACGCCGCGGTCCGAGCGCGGCTTGCCGTCGCCCTTCGCCATCACGCCTCCCTCCCGCTACCGCTGAACAGCCGCTCGCGCGGGTTGCCGTCCATCACCTCGGCGAGCTGGTCCACGGCCTTCTTCTGCTTCTTGTCGAGCGACCGGGGCACGTCGATCACCAGCCGGTAGTGGATGTCGCCGCGGCCCTTGCCGCCGAGCCGCGGCGGGCCCTCGCCGCGCAGGCGCTGGACCGTGCCGTGCTGGGTCCCGGCCGGCACCCTGATGCGCTTGGTGCCGTTGAGCGTGGGGACGTCGACCGTCGCGCCGCGGATCGCCTCGACGATCGTGATCGGCACGTCCACCTCGAGGTGCTCGCCCTTGCGGCGGAACACCGGCGAGTCGCCCACGCGGGTGATCACGTAGAGGTCGCCCGGCGGGCCGCCGCGCCCGCCCGGCTCGCCCTTGCCGGCCAGCCGCACGCGGCTCCCGTCGCGCACGCCGGCCGGGATGTTCGCCCGGTAGCGCTTGACCTGGCGGGTGCTGCCGCTGCCGTTGCAGGTCGCGCACGGATCCTTGATCTCGGTGCCGGTGCCGCCGCACTTGGAGCACGGCTGGGAGATCGAGAACAGACCCTGGCCCTCGGACTCGATCCCCCGTCCCTGGCAGCGCGAGCACACGCTCGGCGACGTGCCCGGCTTCGCACCGGTGCCGCCGCACGTCCCGCACGGCGCGGTCATCGGCACGGTCACCTGGACCTGCGCGCCCTCCATCGCCTGGTCGAACGAGACGTGCACCTCGGTCTCCAGGTCGCGACCGCGCGCGGGCGAGCGGGCGGTGCGGGGGCCGCCGCCGGCGCCGCCGAACAGGTCGGAGAGGATGTCGCCGATCCCGCCGAAGCCGCCGGGCCCGCCGCCGGAGCGGAAGCCGCCCGGGTCGAAGCCGCCGAACAGCCCGCCGCCCTGATCGTACTGCTTGCGCTTCTCCGGGTCCCCCACCGTCGAGTAGGCCTGCTGGACCTCCTTGAAGCGCTCCTCGGCGGACTTGTCGCCGGGATTGCGGTCGGGGTGGTACTGCCGCGCGAGCTTGCGGTAGGCCTTCTTGATCTCGTCCTGCGACGCCTTCTTGTCGACGCCGAGAACTCCGTATGGGTCCTTGACCGCGGGCATCGCTCAGCCGCTCCTCAGGCGGAGACCACCACGCGGGCCGGTCGGATCACCGTGTCGCGGGTGCGGTAGCCCTTCTCCACGACCTCCACCACCACCCCCGCCTCGGCGCCCTCCTCGGGGCGGGTGGAGAGCGCCTCGTGCACGGTGGGGTCGAACCTCTCGCCCACCGGCTCGAGCGCGTCCACCCCCTCGCGGGCGAGCACGCCCTGGAGGTCGCCCAGCACGAGCTGCACGCCCTGCGCGAGCGGCCCCTCGTCCTCGGCGGCCGACGCCAGCGCGCGCTCGAGGTTGTCCACGACCGGCAGCAGCTCGCGCAGGAGGCCGAGCTTGGCCCGCTCGCCGGCCTGGGCCGCCTGCTGAGCCGTGCGCTTGCGGTAGTTCTCGAACTCCGCCTGCGTGCGGCGGGCGAGGTCGAGGTACTGGTCGCGCTCGGCCTCGGCCTTGGCGAGCGGGTCCTGAGGCTCCTCGGGCTGCGCCTCCTCGGGCTGGGCCTCCTCGGGCTGCGCCGCCTCGGCCGCCTCCGCGGGCCGCTCGGGAGCAGCGGCCTCCGCCGCCGCCCCCGCGCCGTCCGTCGTCGTCTCGCGCTCGCCTGCGGAGGCCTCGTCCCGCTCGCGCATCTGCTCGCGAACGGCCGCCTCTTCCGGGCTCGGCCGGGTCACGACTCGCGACCCTCGCCCTCGACCACCTCGGCGTCGACGACCTCCTCCTCGGCCGTCCCGTCGCCGTCGGCGGACGCGCCGTTGCCGCCCGGAGCGGACTCGGCCTGGGACTGCGCGGCCTGGGCGTACATCTGCTCGGACACGGCGTGGAAGGCCGTCTGGAGCGCCTCGGTCTTCTCCCGGAGCTCGTCCACGCTCTCGGACTCGAGCGCGCCGCGCAGGTCCTTGATCGCGGACTCGATCGACTCCTTCGAGGACTCGTCGACGGCGTCGCCCAGCTCGCCGAGCTGCTTCTCGGCCTGGTAGGCCGCGTTCTCGGCGTTGTTGCGGGCCTCGACCAGCTCGCGCTGCTTGCGGTCCTCCTCGGCGTGCGCCTCGGCGTCCTTGACCATCCGCTCCACCTCGTCCTCGGAGAGCCCGGAGCCGGCCTTGATCTCGATCTTCTGCTCCTTGCCCGTGCCCAGGTCCTTCGCGGACACGTTGAGGATGCCGTTCGCGTCGATGTCGAACGTGACCTCGATCTGCGGCATGCCGCGCGGCGCCGGTGGGATCCCGGTGAGCTGGAACTTGCCGAGCGACTTGTTGTTGTGGGCCATCTCGCGCTCGCCCTGGAGCACGTGGACCTCGACGCTCGGCTGGTTGTCCTCAGCCGTCGAGAACACCTCCGACTTGCGGGTCGGGATCGTGGTGTTGCGCTCGATGAGCTTCGTCATCACGCCGCCCTTGGTCTCGATGCCGAGGGTGAGCGGGGTGACGTCGAGCAGCAGGACGTCCTTGACGTCGCCGGCCAGCACGCCCGCCTGGATGGCGGCGCCGACGGCCACGACCTCGTCCGGGTTGACGCCCTTGTGCGGGTCCTTCCCGGTCAGCTCCTTGACCTTCTCCTGCACCGCGGGCATGCGGGTCATGCCGCCCACGAGCACGATGTGGTCGATGCCGCCGCCCTCGACGCCGGCGTCCTTCATCGCCTGCTTGGTCGGCCCGACCGTGCGGTCGAGCAGGTCCGCCGTCAGCTCGTTCAGCTTCGAGCGCGTGAGCCGCTGGTCGAGGTGCTTGGGCCCCGACGCGTCGGCGGTCACGAACGGCAGGTTGATCTGCGTCTCCTGCGTGGTCGAGAGCTCGACCTTGGCCTTCTCGGCCGCCTCGAACAGGCGCTGGAGGGCCATCTTGTCCTGCGACAGGTCGATGCCCTGCGACGCCTTGAACTCCTTGACGAGCCAGTCGACGATCGCCTTGTCGAAGTTGTCGCCGCCCAGGTGGTTGTCACCCGCGGTGGCCTTCACCTCGAACACGCCCTCGGCGATCTCGAGCACCGACACGTCGAACGTGCCGCCGCCGAGGTCGAACACGAGGATCGTCTGGTCGGCCTCCTTGTCGAGCCCGTACGCGAGCGCGGCCGCGGTCGGCTCGTTGATGATGCGCTTGACGTCGAGCCCGGCGACCTTGCCGGCGTCCTTGGTCGCCTGACGCTGGTCGTCGTTGAAGTACGCGGGGACCGTGATCACCGCGCTGTCGACGGTCTCGCCCAGGTAGGCCTCGGCGTCGGTCTTCAGCTTCTGGAGGATCATCGCGCTGATCTCCGGCGGGCTGTACTGCTTGCCGCCGGCCTCCACGCGCGCGTCGCCGTTCGGGCCCTTGACGACCTTGAACGGCACCATCGTCTCCTCCTCCTTCACCTCGGCCTCCTTGCGGCCCATGAAGCGCTTGATGGAGAAGACGGTGTTCTCGGGGTTGGTGACCGCCTGGCGCTTGGCCACGGTGCCCACCAGCCGCTCGCCGCCGCTCGTGAAAGCGACGACCGAGGGCGTCGTGCGCGCGCCCTCGGCGTTCTCGACGACGGTGGGATCGCCGCCCTCGAGGACCGCCATGCACGAGTTGGTCGTGCCCAGGTCGATGCCTATCGTTCTGCCCATGGGGGTTCCTCTGCTCCTTCTGGTTTCTAAGTAGGTGCGCTAAGAAATCTGAGTGAGGTTTTAGCAGATCTGTTCCGTGGCGCCCACAGGTGAGCCCGAGTCATGACGCGAAAGAGCCGCGATCTGAGCCGGCTGGAGCTGCTCGCCGTCTGGGCGAGGCTGTGGACGGCGCCGCGCGACGTGGAGGTGCCGCCGGTGCCATGGCGGCGGATCGCGTATGGAGCGGTCCTGCTCGCGGTGGCCCTGACCGCGGCGGCCGTCGTGGCCGTGCCCGCGATCGACTCGAGCAAGGACGAGACGGCCGAGCGGGAGCGGCGGGAGCTGGAGCGCGAGCGGGCCGCCAAGCGTGAGCGGCTCGTGGCCGAGCAGGCACCGCAGCGGGGGTCCGTACGGCGCGGGGCGCCGCGCGCGGAGGTCATCCGGGGGCTCGAGCGCGCGATCGGCGCCGACGCTCGCGTGCGCGTCCGGACGGGGCGGCTGCGCGGCCCGATCCTCCGAGTCGAGTGCGATCCCGCGCGCCGGGGCGGCGGCGTCTACGAATGTCTCGCCGTGACCAGCGACATCGCGGCGGGCGAGCGCAACGTCTCCGGCGCGGTCGGCCACCCCTTCGTGGCCGCGGTGGACTTCGCGCGCGGGCGCTTCACCTGGTGCAAGGCCAACTTGGTGCCCGGCGAAGGAGCGGTGCACGACCGGCACGCGATCGTCGGCCTGCCGGCGGAATGCACGCGATAGGCAGGAACCCGCGGCGGCTGGATGAATCCCTCCCGACGTGGATCGCGACGGGCAGAACTCCGTACAGCGCCTGGTCCGGCTCGCCGCGCTCGGCGGCGCCGGCCTCCTGCTGGCGATCGTCCTGATCGCCGGCCTGACGTCGTTCAAGAGCGTGAACCAGGGCGACGTCTGCGTGATCGTGGACGGCGGTCCGCTCGACGACCGCAAGGTCAGCAAGGTCAGGCAGCCGGGCTCGGGCGTCGAGACCGTCGGCATCTTCAACCACCAGCGCTGCTTCCCGGCCAACGAGCGCCACTACACGCTGTCGTCGGACCCGGCCGCGGCCGACTCGAAGACCGTCGACGTCGTGCAGGTCCCGACCCGGGACGCCGTCGAGGTGTTCATCGAGGGCCAGTTCCGCTTCCGCCTGACCACCGACGAGGGGACGCTCAAGGACTTCTACCGCCGCTACGGGTCGCGCACGTTCGGCGGCGTGCACCCCTACGACGGCGACGAGGGCTGGGACAACTTCCTCTCCCAGGTCTTCCGCCAGCCGAGCCTCACCGCCACCCGCGAGGCCGTGGGCCGCTACCGCTGCGTCGAGCTGCGCAACACGTGCCAGTACGTGACCAACGCGCAGGCCGCGGTCTCCGGCGGCGTGCGCGAGGTCGAGACCGGCCAGAACCTGGAGAAGGTCGCGGACGAGATCGGGCGCACGACCGAGCGCCGGCTCAACGAGTTCCTCAGCGGGATCTGTCTCGCCGCCGACGGGCCCGACCCCGGCACGGCCCGCGACGAGCGCCCCTGCCGCCGCTACTTCGTGAACGTCCGCTTCACGCTCGGCCAGCCGAAGTTCGCCGAGAGCGTGGAGCAGTCGGTGACCGCCGCGCAGACCGCCGGCGCCGACGCGGCCACGGCCCGGCTCCAGGCCCAGAAGCGGGTCGAGGAGGCGCGCGGCCGGCGGCGGGTGGCCGAGGAGGACGCCAAGGCGATCCGCGAGACCGGTTCGGCCTACCGGCGCAACCCCGTGAAGGGCCGCATCGACCTCGCCGAGGCGATCTGCGGCACCGAGGACGACGGCCGCCCGAAGGGCTGCCCGGTGCAGTCGTTCGGCGGCGGCGCGTCGCTCTTGCTGAACCCGCGCGGGCCGTAACGTAGGCGGGGCATGCGCCTCCTGATCGTCCTGATCGTCGCGGCGCTGATCGTGCTGGCGATCTACCTGCTGCTGGACCGGCTCGAGCGGCGCGGCGAGCGGCGGGCGCCGTGGCGGGTCGACACGTTCAACCGCCCCGACGGCACCACGGTGGTCGGCCTGCGCCGCTCCGGCTCGCCCGAGCGGGTGGTGAAGGAGCTGCCGCCCGGCATGGACCCGGTCGACTTCGAGAGCGAGCTGCGGATCGCGCTCGAGGACGCGGAGTCGCACGCGCGGACGCTGAACCGGCGGGCGCCCTAGCCGCCGGAGCGCCCGAAGCGCTCGCCAGTCTCGGAGCCCATGACGGGTATGCCCCTGGGCGGCTCCATCAGCGCCGCCAGCCGTCTCGTTCCGCCGCTAGGGGACATAGCGGGCGGCGACGATCCGGCCCTTCTCGACCCACACGACGGTCGTGAGGCCCGAGGCGCTCGCCGCGGCGGAGGGGCTGTAGGCGGGATCGCCGGGGTTGAGCTGTAGCTGCCTCGTGCTCCCGGTGGGGACCCCGCCGCGCACGGGGCGCGCGAAGACCTTCAGCGGACCGAGCTCGTCCGGAGAGACGTCCCACACGGCCATCCCGCGGCCGCGATTGCCGAGCGCGGCGGTCGTGTTCACGAAGTCGTGGCGGTCACCGACGGCGCCCGCGACGCGGCGCGGCGTCGAGAAGGAGCGACCGGGCCGCCGAGCGGACGCGTACACCGAGGGGCGCGAGTTGAACCCGCCCACCGTGGACACCGAGAGGACCCGCCCGTCGGGCGCCACGTCGATGGCACCGCCGCCGCGCCTCGGGAAGCTCCGGAAGCGGCTGAACCTGCCGCCCGGCGCGCGGGTCGACCACCGGTAGCCGCGGTGGTCGTAGGTCCCGGTCATGAACTCGCGGCCGGCGGCGTCCGCCCAGCGCGCGGCGAACCTGAGCCCGTCATCACGCACGATCGTCCGCCATCGCCCGAATGCCCCGCTGCGGCGGCGCACGCGCTCGCGTATCACACCCGCGCTGACGCCCGCCACGATCGACGCGCTCCCGTCGCGGCGCATGACGAGCGACACGCCCTCGTAGTAGTCGTCGCCCGCGCGCCCGAGTGTGTGGCTTCCGCGGACGAGCCCACCAGCCCCTCCGAACGCCGCGACGACGATCTCCGGGAATCCGATGTCGCTGGTGGTCCACAGGAAGCCGCCGCCGCCGGGGCCCGCGGCCACCTGGGCGTCGATGACCTGGGTGTTAGCGCGCGAGACCGTGCGCGCCCGGCCGAACGTCGAGCGCCCGGCCGGCTTCACCGCGGCCGCGAGGCGGACGCAGCAGTCGTCCTCGCGCAGCTCGGGCTCCGCCACGAACGTCCGGTCGTCGTACGTCCACCCCACGGCAGCGTTGCGGCGCTCGTCGATCGAGACGCGGACCGAGCCGCCGTGACCCGGCGCGCCGGTCAGGGCCACGGGCGTCGAGAAGTCGCGGCCGCGGAGGGCGAGCGCCACCCACGTCCGTTCCTCGGTGGTCCACGCGACGATCGCGTCCCCGCGGGCGTTCATGTCGACCTCTGGGCCGAAGGCGATGTCGGGTGGTCCGAGCACCTGGGGGTCGGTCCATCGCCCGGCGTGAGCGGGCGCCGCCACGGTCAGCGCCGCCGCGAGCCCCAGGAGCGCCGCCAGTCGTCTCATTCGAAGAAGGAACAGCGCGGATGCGCCAGAGTCGCGCTCACCCCTCCGGCAGCGGGCGCGGTGGGCGCAGGCGCGGCGCCACCTCCACGGCGACTATCGCGACCATGATCAGCAGGGCGCCGCTCCAGGCCAGCGCGGAGAGCCGCTCGTCGTTCAGGAGGAAGCCGAACAGGCCGGCGAAGGCGGGCTCGCTGGCCAGGATCAGCGCCGTGCGGGCCGGATCCGCGTGCCGCTGGGCGTAGGTCTGGACGAAGAAGCCCAGCGCGCTCGCCACCAGGGCGGTGACGGCAAGCGCCAGCCACACGTCGCCGCCGCTCGGGACCTCGAGCTCGCCGCGCGGCGCGGCCACAACCGTGCAGAACACCCCGCACACCGCGAGCTGCACCACCAGCAGGGCACCGGCGTCGTGGTCGCGGGCCGCCCGCCCCGTGGCCAGGATGTGGGCCGCGAACGAGATCGCGCACAGGAGCACCAGGCCGTCGCCCTCGTTGAAGCCCTCGGTGCCCGACAGCAGGTAGAGCCCGGCCGCCGAGACAGCCGCGGCGGCCCAGGCCAGGCCGCCGATCCGCTGGCGCAGCACGAGCGCGCCGAGCAGCGGCGTGATCACCACGAACAGGCCGGTGATGAAGCCGGCGTTGGACGACGTGGTGCGCTCCAGTCCGAGCGTCTGGAACACGTACCCGGCTGTGAGGAAGACGCCCATCACGAGCCCCGCCCGCCAGCCGGCCGGCGAGAGCGCCGCGAGGCGGCGGCGGAAGATCACCGCCACGAGCAGGGCCGCGGCCAGGAAGCGGTAGCCCAGGAAGGCGTAGGTCGGGAGCTCGGCGACCGCGTCCTGGACCATCGGGAACGTGAGCCCCCAGACCGCGGCGATGCCGACCAGGCCGGCCTCGGCCGTGCGCTCGCGGCTCACCCGCGCACGTGCGCCCGCCCGTACGGGCAGAGCGTGAGCAGCGGGCACTCGCGGCAGCGCGGCGAGCGCGCCGTGCAGGTTCGGCGGCCGTGCCGGATGAGCGCGACGTGCGACTCGTACGGGTCCTCGCGGGCGGACAGCCGCAGCATCTCGTCGTGGGCCTCGTCGAACGAGGCGCCCGGCCGCCACAGCCCGAGCCGCGACCCGACCCGGTACACGTGCGTGTCCACCGGCACGTCGGGGCGGCCGTACGAGAAGAGCAGCACGCAGGCGGCGGTCTTGCGGCCCACGCCGGGGAGCGCGCAGAGGTAGTCGCGTCCCTCCTCGAGCGGGGCCTCGGCCAGCCAGCCGAGGTCGTCGTCGCCGATCGCGCGCAGGATCTCCTGGATGCGGACGGCCTTGGTCGGGGCCAGCCCGCCCGGCCGGATCGCGTCCTCGATCTCGGCCACCAGCGCCTCGCGCACCTCGTCCCAGGTCGCGAACCGGTCGCGCAGGCGCGCGTAGGCCACGTCGCGGTTGCGGTCGTTGGTGTTCTGCGAGAGCACGGTGAGCACCAGCTCGTCCACCGGCGCGCGGTGCTCCAGCGGCACCGGCCGCCCGTACGCCTCGCGCAGCCGCTCGAGGATCGTGCGGAAGCGGCGCGGGGTGGCCGTGGGGGGTCGCGCTGTCGCCGTCCTCGGCATCCGTGGAAAGGTACGGGCGTGCACGAGCGCAGAGCGGAGATCGCCGGGACCGAGGTCGCCTGGCTTGAGGACGAGGCGCGCACGCCGGTCCTCTACGTCCACGGCGTGCCGAACTCGGGCGTGATGTGGCGGCCGTTCCTCGAGCGCACCGGCGGGTTCGCGCCCGACCTGCCCGGCTTCGGCACCTCCGCCAAGTCGGCCGGCTTCGACTACTCGATCAAGGGCTACGGCGACTTCCTCGAGGCGTACGTGGACCACGTCGGGCTCGACCGCTTCGCGCTCGTCATGCACGACTGGGGCGGGGTCGGGCTGGAGCTGGCCATGCGCCGGCCCGCGGCGGTCGAGCGGCTGGTGCTGATCGACCTGGTCCCGTTCCTCCCCGGCTACCGCTGGCATCGCATCGCCAGCGTGTGGCGCACGCCGGTGGCTGGCGAGCTGTTCATGGGCTTCTCCACGAAATGGGCCATACGGCAGGCGCTGAAGCGCGAGCGCGCCATGCGGCCCGAGCACGTCAGGCCCTTCGTCGACGAGGTCTACGAGCACTTCGACCACGGCACCCAGCGCGCGATCCTGAAGCTCTACCGCTCGTCGCCGCCGGACGTGCTCGCGCGCGCGGGCGAGCGGCTGGGCGACGCGCGCGCACCGGCGCTCGTGCTGTGGGGGGAGGGCGACCACTTCCTGCCGACGGAGTTCGCGCACGCGTACGGCGAGGCGCTCGGCGGGCGGGCGGAGGTGGAGATCGTGCCGGAGGGGCTCCACTGGATCTGGCTCGAGCAGCCGCGGGTGGTCGACACCGTGGCCGACTTCGTGCGCGGGTAGCCTTCCGGTCGTGCCGTCCACCCGCCCGGCAGCCGCGCCGGCGCCGGCGGCGACGAGGGGTCTGGCCGCGAACGGCGGGCCGCCCGGCGCCCGCGACGAG
>JALZEZ010000070.1 GCA_030861775.1 Actinomycetota bacterium | reverse complement strand
ACGCGCTGCGCCCGCCGTCGCGCCGCCAAGCTGGGTTGCCTGGTGGGAGCCTCGAGGATCGGACGAGGATAGGAAGCGGGGCGGCTCGGCCCGCCGGCGCGGCCGCGTCAGCCGCGCGGCGTGACCTTCACCGAGATCCGCCCCACCGCGCGCTTGGCGCGCAGCAGCAGCCGCTGGGCGTTCGGCTTCGAGACCACGCGCGCCCCGGACACGGACAGGCGGTAGCCCTTCGGGTAGTGCCGCCGCGGGATCCAGACCTCGGTCGGCGTGTAGGTGGGTCGCTTCGCCCCCACCGGCTTCGTCGTGTAGGCGAGCTCGAACGTCTTGGTCGCCGGGTCGAACGACCAGCTCTCCGGCGTGCCCGCCACGGCCTGCGGATACGGCCGCACCAGCACGTCGAGCTTGTCCTGCTTGAGGTTGTCGGGCGTGGGCGGCTTGGAGAGGTCGCGGATCACGCCCTCGGTGGGGCGCTTGCAGCACGGATCCTCGTTCCACCACGACCAGTACTGCCACGAGGCCATGTAGCGGTCGGCCGCGCCGACCACGCGCGCGACGGCGCCGAGGTTGTCGGTGGCGCCGAACTCGGAGGCCAGCAGGGCGTCCTCGTACTGCTCGGACTTGACCAGCGCCTGCTCGAAGGTGCGCTCCTCGGTCTGGGTGCAGCCCTCGTCGGGGCCGCCGGCGTTCTCGCCGCCGCCCGGGGCCAGGATGCAGTAGGGGTGGTACGACATCCCGGCGCGCTCGTCGTTCGGGTCGCCGTGGTGGGTGTTCGCGCCGAAGTCGAAGGTCAGGTAGGGCTCCCACCAGAGGATGTTGCGGCGGTCCACCCGCCGGATGGCCGCGAACACCCGCCGGGTCATCTCGGTCAGCTTCGCGTCCTCGAGCGGGCACCCCTCCGGGTTCGCGCACGACTGCCAGCGGGTGCCCGGGAACGGCTCGTTGAAGATGTCGTAGCCGATCAGCCCGCGCACGCCGCGAAAGCGCCCGGCCACGTGAGCCCAGGCCCGCGCGTACGCCTCCTGGAGCTCCACGCTGTCGAAGAAGTTGTCGTACGCGCGCTGGAGCGCCGGCATGATCAGGTAGTTGTTCGGGAAGCCCTGGTCGGGCTCGGGCGGCAGGCCGTCGTCGTCGACCGCCCAGTCGGGGAAGCCCTCCCCGTTGAAGCGCTCGTTGTACATGTCCTGGTGGAAGTCCACCAGCGGCCACACGCCGTGCTTCTCCAGGAGCCGCACGGTCTTGAAGATCCGGGCCAGGTAGGCGTCGTCGTAGCGGCCGCGCTCGGCCTCGAGCCCCTTGTAGATGATCCCGACCCGGACCGTGTTGAACCCCTCGCGCTTCAGCGCGATCACGTCGTCCTCGCCGAAGCCGAGCACGTCCGGCCGGTACGGCGGCAGCTTGTTGACCATGTTCACGCCGTGGAGCACCACGGCGCGGCCCTTGCGGTCGGTGATCCAGCGCCCGCTCTGGTCGAACGGCGGTACCGGCGCCGCCGCTGCTGTCCCTGTGCAGATGAGCGCCGCCGCGAGGGCGGCCACCAGCGCGCTACTTCGCGTAGAGCGCCTCGATCTCATCCTTGTACTTCTCGGCGATCGGCTTGCGCTTGAGCTTCATCGTCGGCGTCAGCTCCTCGCCGCCCGGCTCCCAGTCGGTGGGCAGGATCTTGAACTTCTTGATCTGCTCCACGCGGGCGAGCGACTCGTTGGCCTTCTCGATCTCCGCCTCGACCGCCTCGACCACCTTCGGGTCCTCGGACAGCTCCTCGATCGACTTGCCCTCGAGCCCGTTGGCCTTGGCCCAGCCCGGCACGCTGTCCGGGTCGAGCGTGACCAGCGCGGTGTTGAACGGGCGCTGGTCGCCGATCGCGACCGCCTGGCCGATCAGCGGGCCGGCCGTCTTCAGCTTGGCCTCGATGTTCGCCGGCGACATGTTCTTGCCGGCGGCGTTGATGATCAGCTCCTTCTTGCGGTCGACGATCTTCAGGTGCCCGGCCTCGTCGAACTCCCCGATGTCGCCGGTCATGAGCCAGCCGTCTTCGTTGAACGTCTCCTTCGTCTTCTCGGGCTGGTTGCGGTAGCCCTTCATCACGATGCCGCCCTTGACCAGGACCTCGCCGTCCTCGGCCAGCGTGACCTCGCAGTACGGCGAGGGCGGGCCGACCGTGCCGATGCGGATCGCGCCGGGCCGGTTGCAGGTGCCGGCGCCGCAGGTCTCCGACATCCCCCACAGCTCGGCCAGCGGCAGGCCGATCGCGTGGAAGAACTCGATCACCTCGCGCGGCGTGGGAGCTGCACCCACGTTCAGGGCCTCGAGCTGGTCGAGGCCGAGGCCCGCGCGCAGCTTCGAGAAGAGCTGCTCGTCGGCCTGCGCGTATGCCTGCTGGAGCTCCTCCGGGACCTCCTCGCCGGCCTGCTCGAGCCGGACCTTCTTCAGCCCGAGCTGGAGCGCCCCGAGCGCCTTCTGCTTCTGCTCCGGGTCCTCGATGTTCTCGAGGTTCGCCTCCAGGCCCGCCTTCAGCTTCTCGTAGATCCGCGGGACGGCGAAGAACCAGCTCGGCCGGACCTCGGGCAGGTACGAGATCACCTCGCGCGCGTCCGGGCAGTCGGTGATCGTGAAGCCGAACGCCATCGGCAGGTACTGCGTGCACGAGCGCTCGGCGATGTGCGCCATCGGCAGGTACGAGACGAGCCGCGCGCCCGCCGGGAACTCGATGATCTGGTCAAACGAGCGCAGGGCGGTCATCTCGTTGGCGTGCGTGATCTGCACGCCCTTGGGAGGACCGGTCGTGCCGGACGTGTAGATCAGCGTGATGACGTCGTCCTCCTCGACCGCCTTCCAGGCGGCCTCGAAGTCGAAGTCGTCCTTGGCGCTGTTCTCCAGGTCGTCGAGGCTCAGGCAGCCCTCGGCCTCGCCGTCGACCACCACGATGTGCTCGACCGTGGAGCAGTCCTCCTTCACCTTGCGGACGCGGTCGAGGAAGGCCTGCTCCGTGACCACGATGCGGTTCTTCGCGTCGGAGACCAGGTATTCGATCTGCTCCGGCGAGTACGTGTTGTAGACCGAGAACGGGATGGCGCCGAGGTGCATCGCGCCGGCGTCGATCCAGTGGAACTCGGGACGGTTCGTGAGCATGATCGCGAGCGTGTCGCCGCGCCCCAGCCCGAGGCCGGCGAGGCCCGCCGCGGCGCGCTCCGTCCTCTGGGCGTACTCCGACCAGGTGATGCTGAAATCGCCGCCCTTGGTGCGGATTGCGTCGCGGTCGGCGAACTCACGCGCGGTCACCTGGAACGCGCCGCAGAGCGTTGTCTCCGCGAGCTGCGGGAAGTTCGTCTCGTGCTGCAGACCGACGGTCGTCGTCTCCATGGTCCTCCCTCCGAGAAGTCGAGGACTGGAGGCTAACGGACCCGGTCGAATTCCCCGTTGGACAGGCGGTCTATGTCATTCGACAGACCGAGGATGAAGATCCCGATCACGAGCATGAATCCGATGACCCCGGCCCGTTCCATCACCGCGAGCGGCACCGGCCGGCGGCGGATCTTCTCCACGATCGCGAAGAAGATGTGGCCGCCGTCGAGCGGCAGGAACGGGAACAGGTTGATGATCGCCAGCGAGAGCGAGATGACCGCCAGGACGATCACCACGTCGGCCACCCGCGAGAGGATCGTGCGGCGCGTGACCTCGTAGCCGCCCACCACGCTCCCGACCTCCTTGCGCTTCTCGGCGTCGAAGAGGCGCGCCGGCAGCTTGATCGTCTCCCACGTGACGAACCAGAACCGGTCGAGCGACTCGGTCACGGACTCGCCCACGGGGAGGGTCTCGCGCGGGCCGGCGCGGCCGTAGGCGAAGCCGAGGCGCATGCGCGGCTGCGGGTTGCCCTGAGGGTCCACCGCCTTGGCGTCGTACAGGGGGGTGGCCTGGACCTGGATGCGGCGGCCGTCGCGCTCGACGGTCAGGTTCACCGGGTCCTTCGCCCGGCAGCGGTCGGTCGGGCGCTCCTGGGCGCAGCGGTGGGTGCCGATCTGGCGCTGTACCGCCGTGCGGCCGGCGTCGGTGTCGATGTTCACCGGCTTGCCGTCCACGGCGACGAGGCGGTCGCCCGGGTCCAGCACCGCGGCGGCGGGGTAGCCCTTCTCGAGCCGGTCCACGCCCAGGTGGCGCTGCTCGCCGATCTGCCAGAAGAAGACGAACAGCAGGACCAGCGCGAGCACGAGGTTGACCAGCGGGCCCGCCGCGATGACCACGATGCGCTTCCAGACCGGCTGCGCGTGGTAGGCGCGGTCGCGGACGTCCTCCGGCAGCTCGTGGTCCGGGTTCATCCCGGTGATCTTCACGTAGCCCCCGAGCGGGATCGCCCCGATCGCGTACTCGGTCTCGCCCTTGCCCTGCCAGCGCCAGATGAACGGCGGGAAGAACAGCGAGAAGCGCTCCACGCGCATGCCCACGGCCTTGGCCGCCGCGAAGTGGCCCGCCTCGTGGAGCATGATCAGCAGCGCGAAGCCGACGAAGGCGAGGAACCAGCTCATGCGAGGACCCCGGCCGCCGCCTCGCGCGCCGCTTCGTCGGCTCGGTACAGGTCGGAGAAGTGCCTCACCTCTCTCACCTCTACGCGCTGAAGGGTGCGCTCGACCACCTCCGCGACGGACGCGACCCGCTCGGCCAGCGCGACCTCGTAGGCCGCGTGCAGCACGCATGGCGCGGTGCCGCCGGCCTTCGCCGCCTGCAGCGCCAGCCGCAGGCACGGGTACTCGTCCAGGTCCGGGCGCTCGAAGGTGAGCCGGCCGAGCTCCGCGAGGTCGAGCGGCTCGACCGGCACGTCCGCCCGTTCGGGGTGGTTCAGCGCGTATGAGATCGGGACCCGCATGTCCGGGGGGCCGAGGTGGGCAAGGCTGGTCCCGTCGTTCAGCTGGATCAGCGCGTGGACGACCGACTCCGGGTGCACGAGCACGTCGATCGCCTCGAGCGGGAGGCCGAACAGGTGCATCGCCTCGATCACCTCGAAGCCCTTGCTCATCAGGTCCCCGCCCGCGGCGGTCAGGACCAGGCGGTCCACGGTGCCGGGTCGCTCTCCCGCCAGCAGCTGCTGGAGGGCGGAGTGGCTCGAGTTGACGGGGACGATCGTGGTGCTCGTGGCCTCGGCCAGCGCCATCACCAGCTCGCCGCCGATCACCAGGCTCTCCTGGTTGGCGAGCGCGAGGTCGATCCCCTCGCCCAGCGCGGCGACCGTCGGCCCGAGCCCGGCCGCGCCGGCCACGGCGTTCAGCACGAGGTCGCACTCGCCCTCGGTGATGAGCGACACGAGCCCGTCCGGGCCGGCGAGCACCTCCCCGTCGGTCCACACCTCGGCCGCGCGGGCGGCCGCGTCCGGGTCGGCGAGCGCGATCCGCGTCACGCCGTGCTCGACCGCTTGGCGCACGAGCGGCTCCCACCCGCTCCCGGCCGCGAGGGCGACCGCCCCGAGCTCGCCCCCACTGCGCCCGACCACGTCGAGCGCCTGCCTCCCTATGGACCCGGTCGACCCGAGAATGACGATCCGCCGCACCCGGGCGAGTCTACGGCGGCCCCTTTCCCGTCCCTAAGGGGGGCGAATCCGAGCGCGGGAACACTTTGCTACCCAATGGGGTCGCAAAGTGTTCCAACGCGGGCGGCACAGGCTTGGGCCCTGGCGAAACGTGACCACAACGTGGTCACTCGGCAGGAACTGCTCGCGCTCGGCTTTCACCGGAAGGCCATCGAGCATCGTGTGCAGACGCGCCGCCTGCACCCCAAGGCGCGGGGCGTGTACTCCGTCGGCACGCCCGACCTGACGAGGTACGGCCGCTGGATGGTGGCGATCAAGAGCTGCGGCAAGGAGGCCGTGCTCTCCCACCTGAGTGCCGCCGTTCTGTGGGGCATCCGGAGGAAGGAGGGCCGGATGATCCACGTTACGGTCCCGCGCAGCGCCAACCCGCGTCGCAAGGGCATCGCGGTCCACCGGCGGACCCTCGAGGCGAAGCGGAATCACCACGGCATCCCGGTCACGACCGTCGCCCAGACGCTCATCGACCTGGCCACGACGGGCGACCGCGCCCAGGTCGAGCGCGACATCAACCAGGCCGACGCCCGCAACCTACTCCGCGCCGACGTCCTGCGCGACGAGGCGGAACGGATGCGGGGGGAGCCGGGCGCGCGGCTGATCGTCGACGTCCTCGACCGCGACACGTTCGTGCTCACGGACTCGGAGCTGGAGCGGCTGTTCGTGCCAATCGCCCGCGCGGCGGGGCTCCCCAAGCCCGAGTCACAGGTGGACGTCAACGGCTGGCGCGTCGACTTCTACTTTCGCGACCTCGATCTGGTGGTCGAGTGCCACAGCCTCCGCTACCACCGCACCTCCATCCAGCAGAGGTCGGACCTACTGAGAGACCAGGCGCACGACGCCGCGGGCACACCCCGTGCGCGGTACAACCACCACCAGATCGCGCACGACCGCGACTACGTCATCACGCATCTGCGGACGGTGGCAGCGCGGCTCAGGCCGCCGGCACGTAGGCCGGGTCGTCCTCGTGCTGCTTGAAGTACTCCACGATCGGGGTGACGTACTCCTCGAAGCGCGGGCAGTGGAGGTTGCTGCGGGCGAGCAGGTCGGAGGCCCGGCGGGTGTCGAAGCGGACCGGGTGGTTCAGGTAGACGATCGACTCGGAGGGGGCGCCGCTGAACGCCTTGCGCACGGCCTTGCGGCGCAGCGAGAGCTCGACCGCCTTCGGCGGCAGCCGGTAGGCCGGCTCCTTGCCCGCGTACTCGCGCGAGAGCATCGACGACAGCTCCGCGGCGGTGACCGGCTCGGGGTCGACCAGGTGCAGCGTCTCGCCCACCGCGGCGGGGTCGATCGAGCCGGCGAAGAGCGCGTCCACCACGAAGTCGACCGGCACCACGTTGAACGGCGCCCCCGAGCGGCCGAACTGCGGGATCGGCGACTTCATCCGCATCGCCCGCGAGACCGTGCGGAGGATGTAGTAGGGCCCGTCGAACTTCTGCGTCTCGCCGGTGCGGGAGTCGCCCACGACGATCGCCGGGCGGTAGACCGTGGTCGGGATGCGGTCCATCGAGTGCCGCACCCAGACCTCCGCCTGGAACTTGGTCGACTCGTAGTGGTTCTTGAACTGCTGGCCCATCACGAGCTCGTGCTCGTACACGTGCCCCGTGCGCTTGCCGGCCACGTACGCGGTGCTCACGTAGTTGTGGCGCTCGAGCCGCTCGCAGTCGGCCAGCAGGTCGAGCACGTTCCCCGTCCCGTCGACGTTCACCGCCTGGGCCACGTCGGCGGGCACGGCCAGGTCGTAGATCGCGGCCAGGTGGTAGGCGACCGTCACCTCGGCGGTCAGCCGCTCGCGCTGCTCGTCGGTGATGCCGAGCCGGCGGTCGGAGATGTCGCCCTCGAGGACGTCGATCCGGTCCCCGCCGTCCAGCCGGCCGGCCGCCTCGCGCGCGCGGTCGGCCATCCTCGACTCGACGAGCGCGGCCACGCGGATCTGCGGGTCGGCGGCGAGGATCTTCGCCACGAGCCGCGACCCGATGAAGCCCGGAAAGCCGGTGAAGAAGACGAGTCCGCCTGCCATGCGGCGCGGCAGTCTACGCCCTACAGCACCGCCAGCGAGGCGTAGTAGGCGGCGGGCAGCGCGAACAGCGCGGCGTCGAGCCGGTCGAGCACCCCGCCGTGCGACCCGAAGAAGCGGCCGGTGTCCTTGACCCCGAGGTCGCGCTTGAGCATCGACTCGAACAGGTCGCCGACCGGCGCCGCGAACGCGATCGCCGCGCCGATGACCAGCCGGTCGTTGCCCGCGAACCACTCGTGGTGGTAGCCGAACCCGACCAGCCAGAAGATGAACGTCGCGCCGAGGATCCCCGCGATCAGGCCCTCGACGGTCTTGTTCGGCGAGATCCGCGGGGCGAGCGGGGTCCTCCCCCACGCCCGCCCGCCGAAGTACGCGCAGGTGTCGCCGATGAACGTGCCGATCAGCGTCAGGAGCACGAGCGCCCCGCCGTGCTCGAGCTCGCGCAGCAGGATGGCGTGGACCAGCGCGAGCCCGATCCACAGCACGCCCAGGAAGGTGGCCGCCACGCCCCAGGAGACGTTGTCGCGCCTGGGCCGCGCCACGGCCAGGAAGAAGACGAGCGGGAACGCCGCCACCAGCACGATCAGGACGTCCTCGCGCTCCCCGTACAGCGCGGTCAGGCATAGCGCCGCCACCACCAGGAACCCGGCCAGGTTCACCGGCCGCGCCCGCCCCATCATCCGGTACAGCTCGTTCAGGGCCAGGATCCCGAGCGCCAGCACGCCCAGCGTGAACCAGATCTCGCCCAGGGCGACGATCACCCCCGCGAAGACGATCGCGGGCACGGCCTGCACCAAGCGGCGGCCGGTCTCCGGCATCAGCGCGCCCCGAACCGGCGCTTGCGCGAATCGAACTCCTCGAGCGCGGCGGCCAGGGCCGCCTCGTCGAAGTCCGGCCACAGCACGTCCGTGAACACGAGCTCCGAGTAGGCGGTCTGCCAGAGCAGGAAGTTCGACAGCCGCCGCTCGCCGCTGGTCCGGATGAGGAGGTCGGGATCGTTCATCTCAGGCGCGTGGAGGTGGCGGGCGAACTCCCGCTCGCCCCCGCCCCCGTAGCGCGCGGCCGCTTCGAGGATCTCGGCGCGGCCACCGTAGTTGAAGGCCACGAACAGGTGCAAGCGGTCGTTGCCCGCGGTCTGCGCCTCCGACCACTCCATCCGCCGGATCAGCTCCGGGTCGATCCCCTCGCGCCGCCCCACGTAGCGGATGCGCACGCCCTGCTCGTCCAGCTCCGGCGTCTCCGACTCGATCCGCTCGGCGAAGATCGCCATCAGGCCCGTGACCTCGTCCTCCGGCCGGGTCCAGTTCTCGGTGGAGAAGGCGTAGACGGTCAGCTCCTCGATGCCGAGCTTGACCGCGTCCTTCACGGTCTGCTTGAGCGCGTCCACCCCGGCCCGGTGCCCGGCGAGCGTGGGCAGCCCCCGCTCCGCCGCCCAGCGGGCGTTGCCGTCCATGATGATCGCGACGTAGCGCGCGGGCATCGCGCGCTAGACCTCGAGGATGTCCTTCTCCTTGGCCGCCAGGGAGTCGTCCAGCACGCCGATGTGCCTGTCGGTGAGCTTCTGGAGCTCCTGCTCCGCGCGGTGCTCGTCGTCCTGACCGACCTCGCCAGCCTCCTTCAGCTCGCGCAGGTCGTGCATCACGTCCCGGCGGACATTCCTGATCGCCACCCGGCCGTCCTCGGCGATGCGCCGCACGACCTTCACCAGGTCGCGCCGCCGCTCCTCGGTCAGCTCGGGGATGACCAGGCGGATCACGTTGCCGTCGTTCGAGGGCGTGAGCCCCACGTCGGACTCGAGGATCCCCTTCTCGATCGCCTTGATCGACGACTTGTCGTATGGCGTGATCGTCAGCAGCCGCGCCTCGGTGGCCGAGATCCCGGCGAGCTGCTTGAGCGGCGTGACCGCCCCGTAGTAGTCCACCGTGACCCGGTCGAGCAGGTGCGGGGTGGCCCTCCCGGTGCGGACCGTGGCGAACTCGTGGCGGGTGGCGTCGACGGACTTCCCCATCCGCTCGTCCGCGTCCTCCAGGAACTCTCCGATGATCCCTTCGGTCATGTCGAAACCAGCGTCCCCACGCGCTCGCCGCACACTATCCGGTCGATGTTGCCCTCGTCGTCCATGTTGAAGACGTAGATCGGGAGCTTGTTGTCCATGCACAGGGACAGCGCGGTCGAGTCCATGACCTGGAGGCCCTGCTCGATCGCCTGGCGGTGGGTGATCTCGGCGATGAACTGCGCGTCCGGCGAGGTGCGCGGGTCGGCGGTGTAGACGCCCTCCACGCCGTTCTTGGCCATCAGCAGCGCCTCGGCGTGCATCTCGAGCGCGCGCAGCGCGGCCGCGGTGTCGGTGGTGAAGAACGGGTTGCCGGTGCCGGCGGCGAAGATCACGATCCGGCCGCGCTCCAGGTGGCGCATGGCGCGGCGGCGGATGTAGGGCTCGGCCACCTCGGAGATCTCGATCGCCGACTGCACGCGGGTGACGGCGCCCTGCCTCTCCAGCGCGTCCTGCAGCGCCAGCGCGTTCAGCACCGTGGCCAGCATGCCCATGTAGTCGCCGGTGGCGCGGTCCATGCCCTCGGCCGCGCCCTTCAGGCCGCGGTAGATGTTGCCGCCGCCGACCACCACGGCCACCTCCACGCCGCGGTCGGACACGTGCTTGACCTGCGCCGCGATCGCCGCGATCCGCTCCTTGTCCGCGCCGTACTCGAGCGGGCCCATCAGGGCCTCGCCCGACAGCTTCAGGAGGATGCGCCGGAACGCCGCCTCCGCCACTCCTACTCCTCGCCCACCTGGAAGCGGGCGAAGCGGCGGATCACCACGTTCTCGCCGGTCTTCGCGGCCGTGTCGGCCCGGATCTCCTCGATCGTGCGGCCCTCGTACTTCTCCGAGTTCACGTGCGGCTGGCGCAGCAGGACGATCTCGTCCAGCCACTTCCGCAGCCGGCCCTCGGCGATCTTGGGCCGGACGTTCTCGGGCTTGTCGGCCGCCTGCTCCTCGTAGATCCGGCGCTCGGCGTCCTTCAGCTCCTCGGGGACCTCCTCCTCGGTCACGTACATCGGCCCCGCCGCGGCCACGTGCAGGGCGATGTCGCGCGCGAACGCCTGGAAGTCCTCGTTGCGGGCCACGAAGTCGGTCTCGCAGTTGACCTCGACGAGCACGCCGATCCTGCCGGTCGCGTGGATGTAGCTCTGGACGACCCCCTCGGAGGCGGCCCGGGCGCCGCGCTTGGCCGCCTGCGCCTGCCCCTTCACGCGCAGGATCTCGACGGCCTTCTCGACATCGCCCTCGGCCTCCTCCAGCGCCCGCTTGCAGTCCATCATCCCCGCGCCGGTCTGGTCGCGGAGGGCCTTGACGTCACCCGCTGTGAACGTGGTCATGGTCAACCCACCTCCTGGTCGGGCCGCACGGCCCCTTCGCGCTGCTCGGCCGCCTTCGCGTCCGCCTCCTCGCCGCCGCGCGGGCGCTTGGGCGGCTCGCCCACCGGCGCCTTCTTGTCGCGCTCGGCCTGCTCGACGGCCTCGCGGGTCGGGCGCTCGCCCCGCTCCTCGGCCGCCACGCGCGCCTCGGCGCCGCCGGGCACGTCGGGCC
>JALZEZ010000595.1 GCA_030861775.1 Actinomycetota bacterium | reverse complement strand
ATCGCGGCATCCTCGGCGCACGCGTCGAGCGCGCCGCCGAGCTCGGCGATCAGGTCCAGGTCGAACGCCTCGCCGCCCACCGCCGCGGCCTCCGCCGCCGCGCGGGCCTCCGGGCTCAGCTCGGAGGCGGCGATCAGCACCGCGTCGCGCACCGTGTCCGGGATCGGCAGCTCCTCGCCGCCGGTCACCAGCAACGCGCGCGCGAGCTCCTCGACGAAGAACGAGACGCCCTGGGTGCGGTCGTGGACCGCGTTCGCGAGCGCGGGCGCCGGCTCCTCGCCGAGCACCTGGGTGAGGAGCTCCGCGGTCTCGGTCGCGTCGAGCGGGCCCACGGTCAGCTCCTCCAGCCGCCCGCCGCGGCGCAGCTCGTGCCGGACCCGGCGCACGAGGTGGTCGCGCGGGAGGCCGTCGGAGCGGTAGGCGCCGACCAGCAGCAGCGACAGCTCGCCCAGCGGCTCGGCCAGGGCGGGGAGCAGCTCGAGCGTCGCCTCGTCCGAGGACTGGAGGTCGTCCAGCACCATCAGGACGGGCCCGGCGGCGGCCAGCTCGGCCAGGGCGCAGCGAATGGCCTCGAACAGCGTGGCCCGGTCGCCGGCCGGAGCCGCGTCGCCTAGCTCCGGGAGGATCAGGGCCAGGTGCGGGCGCAGCGGGCCGAGCTCGGCGAACCCGTCCGGCCGCGCTCGCATGTAGGCGCGCAGCGCGGCGACGACCGGGCCGTACGGGGAGGCCGGCCCGTGCGCCGCCCGCCCCCAGAGGACCAGCGCATCGGAGCCCGACGCGACCTCCTCGATCAGGCGGGTCTTGCCCACCCCCGCCTCGCCCGCCACGAGCACGAGCGAGCCGTGGCCGAGCCGCGCCCTCTCCAGGGCCTCCCCCAGCCAGTCCCGCTCAGCCCCGCGCCCCACGAGCGCGCTACGGCCGGCCATGGCGGCAGTCTAGGTCCCGCCGGCGGCCGCTGACGACCGCCGGCGGGGGCGTCCCTCAGGCCGTGGCCGGCGCGGGGTCAGGCCGCACGACCACGGTGTCGGCGACGGGGATGATCTCGTCCACCGGCAGGTCCGCCGCGTCCGCGTGGGCGCGGATCGCCTCGGGGCTCTCGGCCTCGTAGATGCAGACCGTGCCCAGCTCGCCGCTGTCCTCGCCCAGGACGTAGCTGCGGATCCAGCGCACGCCCGAGCCCTCCTTGTCGCCCTCGGCCGTCGAGCGGCCCGCGGCCGTCTCGAGGTCCGCCGCCGAGGCCCAGCCGTTGCGCCTTACGATCACGTAGAGGTCCATCGCTCCTCGCTCTCCGGGGCCCACCCACCGCCCCACTCGATTGCGCCGCGGACGGTATTGGCGCGTCGGCGCCCGTACAACCGTTGGATTGCCGTATTTCGCGGCCGGGTTGCCGTATTGCGACGCGCCAGGAAGCGGCCGGGTTACGCTCTCGCCGGCAGTGAAGGGACTCGCACTCCGTCACCTGTTGGCCGTCGCGGTGGCCGCGACGCTCGCGTGTGTGCTCCCCGCGACCGCGGGGGCAACCGGCTACACGCCGGGTACGGCGGACGACGTCCTGGCCAACGACGCGATCTGCTCGCTGCGTGAGGCGATCGAGGCCGCCAGCACGAACGCCGCCGTGGGCGGCTGCCCGGCCGGGAATCCGACCGGCGCGGACTCGATCGTTCTCGGCGCGGCCACCTACAGGCTCACGCGCTCCGGCGCCGGCGACGACAACGGCGATCTCGACGCGAATGGCGGCGGGCCGCTGAACATCGCCGGGGCGGGCGCCGACCAGACCGCGATCGCCGTCGAGGGGGCCGGCGACCGGGTGCTCGAGATCGGGCCCGGGGCGACGGTGACCGTCGGCAACGTGACCATCCGCGGCGGCCGTCCGCCGGACGCGCCGCCGGCCCCGCCGCACTCGCCGGCGGTCCCCAGCGTCCCCCTCCAGGGGTCGGACGGGGGCGGGGTGCTGAACCTCGGCACGCTGAGCATGTCCGACTCGGTGGTGACCGACAACGTCGCGGGCGACGGTGCCTTGGGCGGAGCGGCCGACACGACGCCGGGGCAGGCCGCGCACGGCGGCGAGGGGGGTAGCGGCGGCAACGGCGGCGGCATCTACAACGTGAGCGGAGCGACGCTCACGCTGGATCGCGTGCGCGTGAGCGGCAACCGCGCCGGCGCCGGCGG
>JALZEZ010000302.1 GCA_030861775.1 Actinomycetota bacterium | reverse complement strand
GGCCCGAGCCGAGGCGGCCAGGGCGCCCAGTCCGGCCCGCGGCCGCAGGGCGGCGAGGGCGGCTCGGCCGGCGGCACGATGGATCCCAAGCGGGAGAGCCCCTGAGATGACCCCCTCCCGACCCCCGCACGCCCGGATGCCGCTGCAAACCTTCGCGATGACTACGTCCTCGGGTTCGTCCATGCATTCATGCATGAACTTCACCCTGCGTCCTCGTCACGCTCGGTTTTCGCGGCCCCGGACGCACGCGGGCCAGGAGGCGATCACCTGATGCTCCAGCCCAAGCGCGTCAAGCACCGCAAGCAGCACCGCGGCCGCAGGGCCGGCTACTCGAAGGGCGGGACCCGCGTCGAGTTCGGCGAGTACGGCCTGAAGACGCTCGACCGCGGCTGGATCACCAACCGCCAGATCGAGGCCGCCCGTATCGCGATGACCCGCAAGATCAAGCGCGGCGGCAAGGTCTGGATCAACATCTTCCCCGACAAGCCGATCACGCAGAAGCCGGCCGAGACCCGCATGGGCTCGGGCAAGGGCTCGCCCGAGGGCTGGGTGGCCGTGGTCAAGCCCGGCCGCGTGATGTTCGAGCTCTCCGGCGTGCCGGAGGAGCTCGCCCGCGAGGCCATGCGCCTCGCCGGGCACAAGCTCCCGGTGCGCACCAAGTTCGTCATGCGCGAGGGGGCCCAGCAGTGAAGGCCGGAGAGGTGCACGGGATGGCCGACGACCAGCTCGCCGAGTTCGTCCAGCGGGCGCGGCAGGAGGTCTTCAACCTGCGCTTTCAGCACGCCACCGGGCAGCTCGAGAACACGAGCCGCATGGGCGAGGCCAAGCGCGACCTCGCGCGCGGGCTCACCGTGGCCCGCCAGCGCGGCCTCGACGTCGAGGCGGAGCTGAGGAAGGTGGCTGAGCAGGGTGGCTGATCAGGCGACGATCCAGAAGCGCGCCGAGGAGCGCGCCGAGCGCAAGCGCAAGAACGCCGACGCCCGCCGCCGGGCGCGCGCGAAGCAGCGCGAGAAGCGCGCCGCCGCCCGCGCCGAGGCCCCGGCGGCGCCCCCGCTCGAGGGCAAGCAGCACGGCCCGGGTCGCCCGAAGGTGCGCCAGGGCGTGGTCGTCTCGAGCAAGGCCGACAAGACGATCACCGTGCGGATCGACGTGACCCGCCGACACCGGACCTACAAGAAGATCGTCCGCCAGTCCACCACGCTGCACGCGCACGACGAGCGCAACGACGCGAACGAGGGCGACACCGTGCGCATCGTGGAGAGCCGCCCGACGAGCCGGACCAAGCGCTGGCGCCTGGTCGAGGTAGTGGAGAGGGCGCGGTGATCCAGCCCGAGACCCGGCTGCGCGTGGCCGACAACACCGGCGCCCGCGAGATCCTCTGCATCCGCGTCCGAGGCGGCTCGCACCGCCGCTACGCCGGGGTGGGGGACATCATCGTGGGCACGGTCAAGGTGGCCACCCCGCACGGCTCGGTCCGCAAGGGCGAGGTGGTCAACGCCGTGGTGGTCCGCACCCGCAAGCAGTTCGGGCGCGAGGACGGCACCTACATCGCCTTCGACGAGAACGCAGCGGTGCTGATCGACCCCCAGAACAACCCGCGCGGCACGCGCGTCTTCGGCCCCGTGGCCCGCGAGCTGCGCGACCGCAACTTCATGAAGATCGTCTCGCTGGCGCCGGAGGTCCTCTGAGCCATGCCGGCACGCATCCGCAAGGACGACGTGGTCAAGGTCATCTCCGGCAAGGACAAGGGGAAGACCGGTCGCGTGCTGCGCGTGGAGCCGCGCAACCACCGCGTCTTCGTCGAGGGCCTCAACATCCAGAAGCGGCACACGCGCCCGCGCACGATCCGCGACGCCCAGAAGGGCGGCCAGGTCGGCGGCGTGGTGGAGAAGGAGGGCCCGATCCACATCTCCAACGTGATGCCGCTCGACCCGAAGAGCGGCGAGGCCACTCGCGTGGGCTCGACGGTCGAGGAGGACGGGCGCCGCGTGCGCGTCGGCAAGCGATCCGGGACGGCGTTCGAGTGATGGCCACCGCCGAGGCGAGCATCGTCCCCCGCTTCAAGGCTCGCTACGAGAGCGAGATCAAGCCCGCGCTGATCGAGCGCTTCGGCTACTCGAGCTCGATGCAGGCGCCGCGCCTGCTGAAGATCACCGTGAACATGGGCGTGGGCGACGCCAAGCAGGACTCGAACATGCTCGAGGCGGCCCAGACGCAGCTCGGCATCATCACCGGCCAGCGCCCGAACGTGCGCCGCGCGCGCAAGTCGATCGCCAACTTCAAGCTGCGCGAGCAGATGCCGGTGGGCGTATCGGTCACCCTGCGCGACGCGCGCATGTACGAGTTCCTCGACCGGCTGCTGTCGGTCGCGATCCCCCGCATCCGCGACTTCCGCGGCCTCAGCCCGCGCTCGTTCGACGGCCGCGGCAACTACTCGATGGGGATCCGCGAGCAGATCATCTTCCCCGAGATCGACTACGACGCCATCGACCAGGTGCGCGGGCTCGACGTGACGTTCACGACGAGCGCGCGGACCGACGAGGAGGCGTTCGCGCTGCTCGAGGCGTTCGGCATGCCGTTCCGGCGCGAGGGCCGGCCGGGCGCGGCGGACGCCGACGCCGCGGCCACCGAGGAGGAGGAGCGGCGCAAGGAGGAGGCGCGCCAGCGCGCGGAGGCGGAGCAGGCGGCGCTGGAGCAGCTCAAGGAGGAGAACCCCGAGGCCTACGAGCGCCCGGAGCGGGCCGAGGAGGGCGACCCCGAGGCCGGCGAGACCGAGGGTGGGACCGCCGGCGACAAGACGGAGAAGACGGAGGACCAGAGCTAGTGGCCAAGACTTCCCAGGTCGTGCGGCAGCAGAGGCCGCAGAAGTACAAGACACGCGAGTACAACCGGTGCCGGCGCTGCGGGCGCCCGCGCGCGTACTTCCGCAAGTTCGGCCTGTGCCGGATCTGCCTGCGCGAGATGGCCCACGAGGGCTACGTCCCCGGCCTCACGAAGTCGAGTTGGTAGACGCGCCATGTCGATGACGGACCCGATCGCCGACTTCCTCACCCGCATCCGCAACGGGATCTCGTCCGACCGCGACGTGGTGGACATCCCCGCCTCGCGCTTCAAGGTCGAGCTGGCCCGGATCCTGCGCGAGCAGGGCTACATCGAGGACTACAGCGTGGAGCCCGCACGGGTCGGCGAGGTCGTGCGGATCAAGCTCAAGTACACGCAGGACCGGGCCTCGGTGATCTCCGGCCTCCAGCGCGTCTCGCGCCCGGGCCGGCGCACCTACGTGCAGGCCACCGAGATCCCCAAGGTGCTCGGCGGCATGGGCACGGCGATCGTCTCCACCTCGAAGGGCGTCATGACCGGCCACGACGCGCGGCGCCAGGGCGTCGGCGGCGAAGTGGTCGCCTACGTTTGGTAGCTCGATGTCGCGCATCGGAAAGCAGCCGATCCCGTTCCCCTCGACCGTCGACGTGACGATCGAGCCCGACGTGGTGCGCGTGAACGGCCCGCGCGGCACGCTCGAGGAGCGGGTCTCGACCGACCTCACGATCGAGAAGAACGACGGCGAGATCGTCGTCAAGCGCTCGACCGACCGCGGCGAGCACCGCGCCCTCCACGGGCTCACCCGCTCGCTGATCGCGAACATGGTCACCGGCGTCACCGAGGGCTTCCAGAAGCGGCTCGAGATCCAGGGCGTCGGCTATCGCGCCGCGCTGCGGGGGCGGGACATCGAGCTCTCGGTGGGCTACTCGCACTCGGTCACGATCAAGGCCCCCGAGGGCATCGAGTTCGAGGTGCCCCAGCCGACCCAGATCCTCGTCAAGGGCAACTCCAAGCAGATGGTCGGCGAGATCGCCGCCCAGATCCGCAAGGTGCGCCCGCCCGAGCCCTACAAGGGCAAGGGCATCCGCTACGCGGACGAGTACGTCGCGCGCAAGGTGGGCAAGCGCGCATGACCGTCAAGACCAGGCAGCAGGCGCGGCTGCGGCGGCGCCGGCGGGTGCGGGCGAAGGTGCGCGGCTCGGCCGAGCGCCCGCGGCTGTCCGTGTTCCGCTCGAACCGCGGGGTGCAGGCCCAGCTCATCGACGACGACGCCGGCCGCACGCTGGCGGCGGTCAACTGGACCGAGCCCGACCTGCGCGAGCTCAAGCCGACCGAGCAGGCCCAGAAGGCCGGGCAGCTGCTGGCCGAGCGGGCCAAGGGCGAGGGCATCGAGACCTGCGTGTTCGACCGTGGCGGCTACCTCTACCACGGCCGCGTCCGCGCGCTGGCCGAGGCGGCGAGGGAGGCGGGGCTGCGGTTCTAGACCGCTAACCTCGACCGACTGATGGCACGTGGCGACGGGCAGAGAAGGGATCGCGACCGCGGCGGCCCCGGCAGCGACCTCCAGGAGCGCGTGGTGGAGATCAACCGCGTGGCCAAGGTGGTCAAGGGCGGCCGGCGCTTCTCGTTCACCGCGCTGGTCGTGGTCGGCGACGAGAAGTCGCAGGTCGGCGTGGGCTACGGCAAGGCCAACGAGGTCCCGCTGGCGATCCAGAAGGGCGTGGAGCGCGCCCGCCGCAACCTCTTCAAGGTGCCGAAGCACGGCACCACGATCCCCCACCAGGTGACCGGTGTGTTCGGCGCCGGCCGCGTGCTGCTGCGGCCCGCCTCCGAGGGCACCGGCGTCATCGCGGGCGGCGGAGTGCGCGCCGTGCTCGAGCTGGCCGGGATCCACGACGTGCTCTCGAAGTCGCTCGGGTCGCAGAACCCGATCAACCTGGTCAAGGCCACCATCACCGCCCTCCAGGAGCTGCGCTCGCCGAAGGAGGTCGCCGAGCTGCGCGACCTGAGCGTGGCCGAGGTGCTCGGGGTGGAC
>JALZEZ010000301.1 GCA_030861775.1 Actinomycetota bacterium | reverse complement strand
CCCGGACGCTCCTCCGGCCGAGGGGGGCGAGGGCCCCCTCGTCGCGCCGCCCGACGCCGTCGGCGAGCAGCCGGAGGAGCGCGACGCCGAGGAGACCTACCTGGTGTACGTCTACGACCAGCTCGAGCGCTTCCTCAGCCGCGCCCCCGAGCCCACCGCCCCCCGCGACGAGGAGCTCAGGCGCGCCGCGCTGGAGCGGCTCGACGTGGAGCGGCGGGAGACCGCCTCGCCCCCGCCGCCCGGGGTCGTGCTGCCGCCCCCGCTCGAGGAGGAGACACCCACCGGCGGGCGGCCGCTCACGCCGGAGACCCGCGGCCGGATGGAGGCCGTGTTCGGGGAGGACCTCTCGAAGGTCCGCGTGCACACCGACGAGTCAGCCAAGGAGGGCGCGCGCAGCGTGGGCGCGCGGGCCTACGCGGTCGGGCGCGACGTGTACTTCGCCGCCGGTCGCTCTCCGGAGTCCGACGAGGAGCTGCTCGCGCACGAGATCACGCACGTGGTGCAGGAGGCCGGCGATCAGAGCGAGCGCCTCAGCGAGCCCACCGACGAGCTGGAGAAGGAGGCCGAGGAGACCGCGAGGGCGGTGAAGCGCGGCGAGAAGCCCGAGCCGATCACGAAGCGCAAGGGCCGCGCGGGCGTGCATCGCGCCCCCAGCGGGAAGCTGCCGCCCGGTGCCCCCGACCCGCCGCCCGCCCCCGGCAAGAGCAGCAAGGGGCGCCCGCCCGTCGGCAAGAGGAAGATGGACAGCAAGCTCTGGAACGCGATCCAGAGCGACACGGAGCTGCTGAAGGACAAGGACTTCGCCGACGCGATCGCGGCGCTCGACAGCAAGCCGAAGATCGACGACAAGGTGGCGGACGCCGTCTACGACGCGGCCGGGAACCGGTGGGTGCCGCGCGCATTCGTGCCGATGCGCTTCCCCGGCGACCGGTACCTGTCCCACTACTCGGTCAGGGGCAAGCAGCAGATCAAGGCGGGCGAGTTCCTCGAGCGCGGCGGCGGCGACCAGCGCGAGGACGACAAGGCGCAGAACCAGCTCTCGCGGCTCATGTACGAGTCGGTCACCGCGCGCGCCGGCGTCGACGAGAAGGACACCGGCCCCTGGTTCACCAAGAGCGCCACCGGCGACCGGCTGCCGGCGCTGCCGACGCGCGACGCCGCCTGGGCCGACTACCGCGACAACGACGAGCGGGCGGCGGTGACGCGCCGCAAGGAGAAGCTCAACTCCGAGCCGGACATGGAGCCCGGCCAGCAGACCAGCGTGAGCGTCTGGAACAAGACGCTGACGATGAACGCGTTCGACATGCTCTGGAACGGGACGGCGCCCGGCCTGAAGGGCGCCCAGTACGTGTGGATGCGGGGCCAGTGGATCAACCGCACGCAGTTCGAGCCCGACCAGGCCGCGCCCGCCACGGCCGCGCCCGCCGCGACCGCCGCGCCCGGCGGCACCGTCAACGCGGCCGCGACGCGCCAGGTGTTCCAGGCCGACTACGAGTCGCACCACGTGATCCCGCTGTGGCTGCGGTCCGCCTCGGGCAAGCCGGACGGCGACCAGCTCGACAACCTGGTCCCCTGGCACCACTCCGCGCACCAGACCAACCACGGCTACCACCACAAGGTCCCGAAGGACGTCAAGGACATCACCAAGGTGACCGACTACCGCGACTTCCGAACCGGCGTGCGGTTCCAGATCCGCCCGGAGGACGGCAATGCCGTGCACGACGCGGAGCCTCCGCACGTGAAGCTCAACACCAGCAACGAGTGGGAGCACAACCCGGGCGGGCCGGCCTGGATGCCCTAGGTCAGGCGACTCCGACCGCGTCGCCCGCGAACAGGTGCTCGTTGACCGCGGCCAGGCCGCCCAGGTCGTGCACGTCGTCGTCGAGCAGCGGCACGCGCACGATCGGCTCGCCGCGCAGCTCGCGCTCGAGCCGGGCCACGTTCTCGGCGTCGCGGCACGCGAGCGTGCGGTAGTCGTCGAAGTTGCGGGCCACCTTGTGGCCGAGCTTCTCTCCGAGCAGCGCCTGGAGGTCGGGCTCGATCTCCGCCCCGCTCACCTCGGTGTCGGCGCCCGCGTGCACCCGGTTCACGATCGCCGCCCCGAACGGCATGCCGCTCTCGCGCAGGCGGCGGCGGAAGAACACCGCCTCCTCGACGGCGTCGCGCCGCGGCGAGGTCACCAGCAGGAACGTCGTGCCCGCGTCCTCGAGCAGGCCCTCGACGTGCTTGGCCCGGTCGCGGATCCCGATCGCCATGTCGCCGAAGCTGGCGAAGAACTCCGACAGGTCGTGCAGCAGGTCCACGCCGGTGAGGCGCTTGAGGATCGAGAACAGGAGGCCGGTGCCGCGGCCGAACGCCTTGACACCGAACAGCCCCGGCTTGAGGAAGAACGACAGCGATCGGGAGTCGATGAAGCGGGTCAGCCGGTCGGGGGCCTCGAGGAAGTCGAGCGCGTTGCGGGTGGGCGGGGTGTCGAGCACGAGCAGGTCGTAGCGGCCCTCCTCGTGCAGCTCGTAGAGCTTCTCGATCGCCATGTACTCGCTCGAGCCGGACACGGCGTTCGAGAGCTCCTGGTAGATCCGGTTCCCGAGCACCGCGTCGCGCGTCTTGGCGTCGGGCGCGCGGCGCTCGATCAGCTCGTCCCAGGTGCGCTTGGCGTCGAGCATCATCGCCCACAGCTCGCCGCGCATCTCCAGCCCCTGCTCCTCGAACAGCGCCGGCTCGATGCGGCACTCCTCGTTGCCGAGCTCGGGCAGCCCCAGCGAGTTCGCCAGCCGGCGCGCGGGGTCGATCGTGAGCACCGCCACCCGCAGGCCGCGCGCGGCCATGCCCATCGCCACCGCGGCCGCCGTGGTGGTCTTGCCCACGCCGCCGGAGCCCGCGCAGATGCAGACGTGCTTGCCGTCGAGGAGGCCGGCGACGCTCACAGCTTGCTCTCCAGCTCGCGGGACAGGCGCTCCCACTCGTCCAGCCCGGTGTCGTTCTCGAACAGGAACGGGAGCGTGATGACGGGCGTGTCGCCGGCCTCCTTGCGCAGCCGCCGCAGCTCGGACCGCTGGCCGCGACAGCGGTGGTGCTCCGACAGCGCGGCCCGCAGGGCGGCGGCGACGGTCGGCTCGCCGGCGTCGCCGTCCACGCGCTCGATCGCCTCGCACTCCTCGCGCGTGAAGCGCTCCGGGAGCAGCGCGTTCATCACCAGGACCTGCGGGTCGTAGCCCATCTGCTCGCGCAGCCGCTGGCCGAACTCGAGCGTCTCGTTCACCGGCATGTCCTCGGGCAGCGCGACCGCGACCACGCCGGTCCGCGCGGGGTCGCGCAGGAACTCGTCGATGATCAGCGCCTTGCGCCTGATCGGGCCGACGCGGGCCACGTCGGCGAAGGTCTGCGGCGTGCGCAGCATGCCGAGTCCCTGGCCGGTCGGCGGGCCGTCGAGGATCACGAGGTCGTAGGGGGCGTCGCCGCGGCGGCGGCGCTCGAGCAGCGCCAGCTCCCAGACCTTCCCGATCGTCACCAGCTCGCGCAGGCCGGGGGTGGCCGCGGCGAGGTACTCGAAGATCCTGTTGTGCAGCAGCAGGCCGGCCAGCCGCCGCGAGCCGACCTGGTCGACCAGGTACTCCTCCAGCGACTTGTCGGGGTCGATCGAGATGCCGTACAGGTTGGGCGCGAGCTCGGTCTCGCGGTAGCCCGCGCCGGCGTGCTCGAACGAGCGCGAGACGCGCTCCTGCCGGGCCACCTCGACCACGATCGTGCGCTTGCCGCGACGCGCCGCGAGGAGGCCGAGCGAGGCCGCCACGGTGGTCCTGCCGACGCCGCCCTTGCCGGCCACGAACAGCAGTCGCTTGTCGAGTAGATCCGGCACCGGAAGGATTCTCCCTACCCCGTACGAATACGCACGGCACATGGGACTCTTCGATCGAAAGCCTGCCGTGCCGAACCAGCCTCAGCAGCCCGCCGCTCCACCCGACCCGAGCACCCTACAGCCGGCACCGGCCGTTCCCGAGGCTCCGCAGGCCGAGGTCATCGCCTTCGCCAACCAGAAGGGCGGGGTGGCGAAGACCACCACCACCCTGAACCTCGCGGCCGCCTTCGCCGAGAAGGGCCACCGCGTGCTGTGCGTCGACATGGACCCGCAGGGCAACCTCACGATGAGCCAGGGCATCGACCCGGACTCGCTCGAGGTGTCGATGTACGACGTGCTCGTCCACCACATCTCGCTCCGCGAGGTCATCCGCAGGCGCGAGGTGGACGTGGCCTGCGCCTCGATCGACCTGGCCGGGGCCGAGATCGCGATGTCCACCCAGATCGGCCGCGAGCGCTCGCTGGAGAAGGCGCTGTCGGCCGTGAAGGAGGACTACGACTTCGTCTGCATCGACACGCCGCCCAGCCTCGGGCTGCTCACGATCAACGCCCTCACGGCGGCCGACAAGGTGATCGTCCCCGTCCAGTGCGAGTATCTGTCGATGAGGGGGCTGATCCAGCTCCAGAACACCCTGTCGATGATCCGCGACAACCTGAACCCGAAGGTCCGCATCGAGGGCATCGTCCCCACGCTGGTCGACTCGCGCACGACCCACGCCAAGGAGGCGATCGAGCTGCTCGAGGAGAACTTCGGCGACCGGGTATACGCGTCGAGGATCACGAAGACCGTGCGGTTCGCGGAGGCGCCGGTCAAGGGCATGTCCGTGCTCAAGTACGACCCTGATGGAAAGGCGGCGTATGCCTACCGAGAACTCGCCAGAGAGGTCCTCTCGAATGGATCGCGGTAAGCGCGCGAGCATGCGCGAGGGCCCCCTCGCGCAGCTCTTCCGCCGCACCGACGAGGACGCGCCCGCGCAGCCGGCCGAGCCGCCGCGCGAGGAGC
>JALZEZ010000594.1 GCA_030861775.1 Actinomycetota bacterium | reverse complement strand
GACGCGCACGCCGCCGGGGTCGCGCGCGCGCCGTCGCTGCGCGGCGGGACCTAGGTGCGGGGGCTCGCCGGCCCCGGCCGCACCGCACTTGTCTTCCACCTGGGAGGCGTCACCGGACCCGGGCACTCGCTGCGCGGCGTCGCCGCGGCGCTGGCGCGGGAGGGCGAGGTCCACTGCCTGGTCCCGGAGCCGGGGTGGACCGCCGACACGTACTCGGCGTACGGGCCGGTGGGGGTCGGCGGCTACGCGACGCTCACCTACGCCCGCGGCCCGGTCGAGGGCGCGCGCCTCGCGCGGCGGCTCGGGCGCGATGTCAGGACGCTCCGCGCCGCGTTCCGCCGCATCCGGCCCGACCTCGTGGTCGTCGTGACCACCACGCTGCCGGCCGCCCTGCTCGCGGCCCGGCTCGAGCGCGTGCCGGCGGTGGTCTACGCGGCCGAGCTCTACGACCAGGGCTGGAAGCGGGCGCGCCTGCTGCGCACCTGGGGGCGCGTCCTGGCCACAGCCACGGAGCTGGCCGCCGACTCCGTCGTCTGCTGCTCCGAGGCGGTGGCGGCGCAGTTCCCGGGCTCGCCCGAGCGGATCTCGGTGGCCTACCCCCCGATCCGCCCGGACGTGGCGGGCGGCGATCGGGCCCGCGGCCGCTCGCGCTACGGCGTGGAGGCCGCCGACCCCTGCCTGGCCGTGGTCGGCTCGGTCACCCGCGGCCGCGGGCAGGACGTGGCCGTCCGGGCGCTCGCGAGCGTCCGCGAGCACCTCGGCGCGGCGGAGCTCCTGATCGTGGGCGACCCCCACCCCCGCCCCGTCGACTTCGCCTTCGCGGACGAGCTGCGCGCGCTCGCGACGGAGCTCGGCGTGGAGGAAGCCGTCCACTTCGCGGGTGCCACCGGCGCGGTCGCGGACGTGTTCGCGGCGGCCGACGTGGTGATCAACCCGGCTCGGTTCGCGGAGCCCTTCGGCCGGGTGGCGCCCGAGGCGCTGGCCGCGGGAAGGCCGGTGATCGCCTCGCGCGTCGGCGCGCTCGAGGAGGTGCTCGAGCACGAGCGCACGGCGCTGCTGGTGCCACCGGACGACCCGGCCGCACTGGCGGCGGCCGCGGTCCGGCTCTACGCCGACGACGCCCTGCGAGAGCGGCTCGTCGCGGACGGGCGGGCCGAGGTCCTGGCGCGCTTCACCGACGAGGCGGCCCTGGACACGTGGGCCGGCGCGCTCGGGCGGCTAGGACGGCGGGCTCAGAACGCGCCGCGGCCGCTGACGACGGCGTAGAACGTCTGGAAGAGGATGCGGACGTCCTTGCGCAGCGAGTAGTTCTCGACGTACTCGCGCTCCACGGAGGCGCGCTCCTGGAAGGTGAGCTCGCCGCGCCCGTGGACCTGCATCGGGCCGGTCATCCCCGGGCGCATCTCGAGCCGGAACCGGTCGGCCTCGCCGTAGCGCTCCACCAGCCACACCTCCTCCGGCCGGGGCCCGACCAGGCTCATCTCGCCGCGGAGGACGTTGACGAGCTGGGGCAGCTCGTCGAGGCTCGCGCGCCGCAGCAGGCGGCCGACGCGGGTGACGCGGGGATCGGAGCGGAGCTTGAACACCGGCTCCGTGAGCTCCGCGATCGGTACGAACTCGCCCACCCGGTGCGGCGCGTCCTCGGTCATCGTCCGGAACTTGAGCATCTCGAACTCCGCGCCGTCGCGCCCCGCACGGCGCTGGCGGAACAGGGCCGGGCCGGGCGAGTCGAGCCGCACCGCCACGGCGATCGCGGCCAGGAGCGGGGAGAGGACCGCGAGCGCCACGGCGGACCCGAGGACGTCCATCCCGCGCTTGATCAGCATCGTGGACCGCGACGGGTCCCAGGTGCGGAACTCGATGAGCGGCAGCTCGGCGAGGTGGTTGAGCTCGACCGCCGTGCCGAGCATCGCGCGCATCGGCGGCGCCACGCTCAGCTTGACGCCGAGCGCCCGGCAGGCCGAGACCACGGCGGCGAGCGTCTCCTCGTTGAGGTCGTGGACCGCCAGTATCACCCGCTCGAGGCGCAGCTCGCCGATCAGCCGCTCCCACTCCGGCTCGTCGCCCAGCCCGGCGGCGGCCTGGTCGACCTGCGCGACGAGCTCGAGGTGGTGGCCCGACCCGAGCTCGACCCTGCGGGCGAAGGCGTCGGCGATCTCGCCCGCGCCGACGACCAGGC
>JALZEZ010000300.1 GCA_030861775.1 Actinomycetota bacterium | reverse complement strand
CCGGGAGCACGGGTGAGCCTCGACGCGCTGCTCGCGGCCGATGTGGTCAAGGTCGCGCGGGAGGCCCTGCCGGGCCGGCGGGCGTGGATCGTGGGCGGCGCCGTGCGCGACGCGCTGCTCGGCCGGCCGATCGTGGACGTGGACCTGGCCGTCGAGGGCTCGCCGGAGGAGGCGGCCAGGGCGATCGCGCGGGCCGGCCGCGGGCCCTCGTTCCAGCTCTCCGCCGAGTTCGGCGCCTGGCGCGCGATGGGCGGCGGGAGCCGCTGGGTGTGCGACGTCTCGCCGCTCCAGGGCGCGACCATCGAGGAGGACCTGGCCCGCCGCGACTTCGCCGCCAACGCGATCGCCGTTCCCCTGGAGGGCGGCGCCCCGGTGGACCCGGTGGGCGGAGCCGCCGACGTCGAGCGCCACGTATTGCGCGTGCTCCCGGGCGCCTACGAGGCCGACCCGCTTCGGCCCCTGCGGCTGGCGCGCCTGTCCGCGGAGCTCGGCTTCGCCCCCGAGCCGGAGACCGAGAAGGCCACCGTCGCGGCCGCGCCCCGCATACCGCAGGCCTCGCCGGAGCGCGTGTTCGCCGAGCTGAGGCGGCTCGTTATCGCCCCCGGCGTGCTCGCCGGCCTCGACCTCGCGGACCGGCTCGGCATCACCGCGGCGGTGCTGCCGGAGCTGAGCGCCCTGCACGGCGTGGAGCAGAGCCGCTTCCACCACCGCGACGTCTACGGGCACACGATCGAGGTGCTCGAGTGCCAGATCGAGCTCGAGGCCGATCCCGCCGCCGTCTTCGGCGAGTTGACCGGCCCGGCCATCGCCGCGGCGCTCAGCGGCACACTCGCCGACGAGCTAACCACCTGGCAGGCACTGCGCTTCGCCGCCCTGTTCCACGACGTGGCGAAGCCCGCGACCCGCGGCGAGCTGCCGGACGGGCGCGTCACGTTCATGGGCCACCACGAGGTGGGCGTGGAGATGACGGACGCGATCTGCGCCCGGCTGCGCACGAGCGAGCGGCTGCGGGCGTTCCTCGGCGCGATCACCCGCCACCACCTGGTGCTCGGCTTCCTCGTCCACGAGCGCCCGCTCTCGCGCGCGGCCGTGTACCGCTACCTGAAGACGTGCGCCCCGGTGGAGCTGGAGGTGACGGTGCACTCGTGCGCGGACCGCCTGGCCACGCGCGGCGCGCGGTCGGACCAGGCCATCGCACTGCACCTCGAGCTGGCCCGCGAGCTGGCCGCGGCCGCGCTCGAGTGGCGGGCGCAGCCGCCGCGCCCGCCGGTGCGGGGCGACGAGCTGGCGCGCGAGCTGGAGATCGCGCCCGGCCCCGAGATCGGCGCGCTGCTGGCGCGGCTCGAGGAGGCCGCCTTCACCGGGGAGGCCGCGGACCGCGACGAGGCGCTGGCCCTCGCCCGCCGCCTGCGCGAGAATCCCGGCGCGTGATCGTCGACTGCGCCGTGTACGAGGACGGGCGCCGCCGTGACGGCGACCTGTCGCTGGAGGACGCCTACGAGGCCGGCGACCCGGAGACCGGCACGTTCGTCTGGATCGGCCTGCACGAGCCCACGGCGGACGAGTTCGACTCGGTGGCGCGCGAGTTCGACCTGCACGAGCTGGCGGTGGAGGACGCGATCAAGGCCCACCAGCGGCCGAAGCTCGAGGTCTACGACGACACGATCTTCCTGGTGCTGAAGACCACCGTGTATGAGGAGGAGACCGAGCAGGTCGAGACGGGCCAGATCATGGTCTTCGTCGGCCCCGGCTTCGTGATCACCGTGCGCCACACGCGCTTCACCGACCTGGCCCCGGTGCGCAGGCGCCTGGAGGAGCGGCCGGACCTGCTGCGCTGCGGCCCGGGCGCCGTGCTGCACGCGATCGTGGACCGGGTGGTGGACGACTACGTGCCGGTGGTGGAGGCGGTGGACGACGACATCGAGGAGGTCGAGAACGAGGTCTTCTCGCCCACCCGCAAGCAGCCGACCGAGCGCATCTACAAGCTCTCGCGCGAGGTGCTGGAGCTTCACCGGGCCACGGCCCCGCTGGTCGATCCGCTGGCGCGGCTCGCGCGGGGCCAGTACGCCTTCGTGCACGACGACCTCCAGGCCTACCTCCGCGACGTCTACGACCACATCGTGCGGACCAACGAGCAGGTCGAGGGCTTCCGCGACCTCCTCCACGGCGTGCTCGAGGCGAACCTGGCCCAGGTGAGCGTCCGCCAGAACGAGGACATGCGGAAGATCTCCGCGTGGGTCGCGATCATCGCGGTCCCGACCATGCTGGCGGGCATCTACGGGATGAACTTCGAGCACATGCCCGAGCTCGAGTGGACCTTCGGCTACCCGCTGGTGCTGGCGGTGATGGTCGTCGCGTGCGGCTCGCTGTACCGCTACTTCAAGAAGGTCGGCTGGCTCTAGGCCTGTAGGGTTCCGCGCCGTGGCGGAATCGGAAGCGGACTGCATCTTCTGCAAGATCCTCGCGGGCGAGCTGCCGGGCGAGGTGGTGCAGGAGGACGAGCACACCGTCGCGTTCATGGACATCAACCCGTGGAC
This sequence comes from Actinomycetota bacterium, assembly GCA_030861775.1. GTDB lineage: Bacteria > Actinomycetota > Thermoleophilia > Solirubrobacterales > Thermoleophilaceae > AC-37. Next base: position 2,329 of record JALZEZ010000300.1, on the reverse strand, counting down.
GCGCGGGCACGCGGTGGTGATACCGCGGCGCCACTCGCGCAACCTGTACGAGATCGAGGACGAGGACCTGGAGCGGACGGTCGTGGCGTCGCGGCGGCTGGCGCTGAAGATGCGGGACTCGCTCGGCTGCGACGGGGTGAACCTGATCAACTCCTGCGAGGCCCCCGCCTGGCAGTCGATCTTCCACCTCCACATCCACGTGATCCCGCGCTACGACGGGGATCCGCTCCAGCTCCCGATCCGCCCGCAGCGGGCGGAGCCGGAGGAGCTGGCGGAGGTCGCGGCGGAGATCCGTGGCTGAGCGGGTCCGGTTCGAGACCGACGGGGATGTCGGGGTCGTCACGCTCTCGGACCCGCCGCTGAACCTCTTCGGCCACGAGACCGTCTCCGAGCTCGAGCGGGCGATCGGGGAGGCGGGGGAGTCGGGCGTGCGCGCTTTGGTCGTCCGGGCCGAGGGCGACGTGTTCACCGGCGGCGTGGACGTGCACATCTTCGACGGCCTGACCCCGGAGGTGGCGGAGGAGTTCGCGGGGCGCCTGATCGGGCTCGCGCATGCGGTCGAGGCGCTGCCGTTCCCCACGATCGCGTGCGTGCACGGGCTGTGCCTGACCGCCGGGTTCGAGCTGGCGCTGGCCTGCGACATGATCTGGGCGGCGGAGTCGGCACGCTTCGGGTTGGTGGAGATCGTCGTGGGGGTGAGCCCGTTCATGGGCGGCACCCAGCGGGTGGCCGAGCGCGCGGGCCCGGCGCGGGCGCGCGAGCTGGTGATGAGCGGTGGCCTCTACGAGGCCGAGCGGCTGGAGCGGTGGAACGTGGTCAACCGCGTGCTGCCGGACGGCGAGCTCGCGGAGAAGACGATGAGGTTCGCGGCGCGGGTGGCCGCGGGGCCGACGCTGGCGAACGCGGCGACCAAGCGCGTGGTGCGCGCGTACCTCGACGGCGGGGTGCGGGGCGCGGACGAGCAGGTGGGTGAGATCGTCCCGCCGCTGTTCGCGACCGAGGACCTCAAGGGCGCTGTTCGCACGTTCCTGGAGCAGGGTCCCGGCAACGCGACGTTCTCGGGGCGCTAGCCACACCCATCCCCGATAGGGGGTAGAAGGGTCGTACCCGAGCGGGGCACCTGGTGGGCGCCCATCCCTCCTGCGTTCCGGGTACATCCCCTGGTAGCCTGCGCGAGCGGTGGCCGGACCGAATCCGGCGCGGGAAGGGCCAGGGGACCCTCTCCGGAGCACGGCGCGACGGTGGGGGACTGCGGCCAGAGAGGAAGGGCGCATCACGCATGGCGACCGGGACCGTCAAGTGGTTCAACGACGAGAAGGGGTACGGGTTCATCCGTCCCGACGAGGGCGATCGTGACCTGTTCGTCCACCACACTGCGATCAACGGGACCGGCTTTCGGACCCTTCAGGAGAACGCGAAGGTCTCCTACGACGAGGAAGTCGGCGACAAGGGCCCCAAGGCGGTAAACGTCACGAAGATCTGAGTCTGCGAGCCGCGCCCGGCCGGCAGGGCAGGGGCGGGCGCGGCTAGACTCGACCGACTGTGTCGAAGGAAGAGAAGATCGAGATGGAGGGCGAGGTCATGGAGGCCCTGCCCAACACGATGTTCCGGGTGAAGCTCGACAACGACCACGAGGTCCTCGGGCACATCTCGGGGAAGATGCGCCGTCACTACATCCGCATCCTCCCGGGCGACCGGGTGAAGATCGAGCTGTCTCCGTACGACCTCGATCGCGGCCGGATCACCTACCGACACAAGTGATCAAGCGGTCGCGGCCGGGCGCGCGCAGGTTCGCGCTGTTCGCCGTGATCCTGGGGGTGGCCGGCGGCATCGCGCTCGGCGTGGTGAGCTGCGTGGAGGGCGTGGGCGACGCCGACAAGTACGGGCGTGTCTCGATGCCGGGCAAGGGCACGCTCGAGCTGCCCGAGGGCGACGTGCACCTCTACTACGAGGAGCGGGTCACGCTGCCGGAGGACACGTCGCTCGACGTGCCGAAGGGGCTCGTGGTCGTCGCCCGCCGCGAGGAGACGATCAGGTCGAAGCGCGGGCCCAACAACGCGATCAGCCTCGACGGGCGGGCGCTGACCGAGTTCGCCACGCTCGACATCCCGGCGGCGGGCGAGTACCGCATCACCGTGCGGACGAAGGAGCGGGGCTCGAACCGGCCGGCGGTGACGTTCGGGAAGGGGCAGTTCGAGAACTTCGCCACCGCCGCCCTCAAGTGGGCGGCCTCCTCGGGGGCCGGCCTGCTGGTGGCGCTGATCGCGCTGCTGGTGGGCCGCCGCGGCTACACGCCCCCCACGCCCTTCGAGCTCGCCGCGCAGCGGCC
>JALZEZ010000069.1 GCA_030861775.1 Actinomycetota bacterium | reverse complement strand
TGGCCGACCTGGCCTCGTCCCGCCTGGCGCCGCTGGACCGCCTCCCCGAGGCGACGCGCGCCAAGCTCCGCGCGACGCTGCGCGCGTGGCTCGACCACGGCGGGCGCATCGAGGAGGCCGCGCGGCACCTCGGCGTCCACCCGCAGACGGTCCGCTACCGCCTCCGGCAATTGCGCGGCATCTTTGGCGACGGACTCGACGATCCCGAGCAGCGCTTCGCGCTGGCGCTCGCCCTGAGGGCGGCGCGGGGATAGTCGCGAAAATTCCACTTACTGCATTCAGGGGATTGACCTTGAATGGCAGCGGTGTGAAAGTGTGGAACGTGCGAGTGCCCCCGCGCCAGAAGTGGCCGGCATAACCGGGGGTTCGAGGGCGGCGAGTCCGAGTGGGCTTCGCCAAGGGGGGATTGGATCATGCAGCAGGATCGACGCAAGCGCGCGCGGCGCGTGCGCGAGAGCGCGGCCAGGTTCGCGTTCGACCAGCCGCATCCGGAACAGCTGGACAACGGCGACGAGGAGCGCTTTCCCACCAGGATCGCGTCGTACACGAAGGGCCTTCCGCACAACGCCCAGGGAGAGGTCGACGGCGCCGCGTACGACGCGCTCCTGACCGCGATCGAGAGCACCGAACCGGGCGACTTCGAGGCGATCCCGCTGGGCGATCCCGCGAGTTGCCCCTCGGGCCGCGGCCGGCGGCTCGTGAATCCCCAGTCCGGCCTCGCCTTCGACCTCGAGGGCCCGGACGCCCAGGCGCTGACCATCCCACCGGCGCCGCGCTTCGACAGCGCCCAGGAGGGCGCTGAGATGGCCGAGGTCTACTGGATGGCGCTCCTCCGCGACGTCCACTTCAGCGACTACGCGACCGACGCCACCGTTGCCGAGGCCGCGTCCGATCTGAGCCTCATGTCGGACTTCCGCGGCCCGAAGGAGGGCGGGCAGGTGACCCCCGCGGTGCTCTTCCGCGGATTCACGCCCGGCGACCTCGCGGGGCCGTACGTGTCGCAGTTCCTCCTGCGCGACTTCAACTACGGCACGCTGCGGGTGAGCCAGCGCCAGCAGACAGCGAAGCCCGGCGTCGACTACGTCGTCGACCCGGAGGAGTGGCTGCGGATCCAGAACGGCTGCGACCCGGGCATCGCCCGCATCGACCAGCTCGAGGTCGACGGGGACGGCAACCCGATCATGCGCTACGCCCGCAACGCGCGGGACCTCGCCACCTACGTCCACTTCGACGCGCTGTACGAGGCCTATCTCAACGCGTGCCTGATCCTGCTCGACTCCCCGCCAGCCGAGGATCCGCAGGGCATGACGGCGCCGTTCGACCCCGGCAACCCGTACGTCGCATCGCGCAACCAGGACGGCTTCGGCACGTTCGGGCCGCCGCACGTCCTGAGCCTGGTCTGCGAGGTCGCGACACGCGCCCTGAAGGCCGTCTGGTGGCAGAAGTGGGGCGTCCACCGCCGGCTGCGTCCCGAGGAGTTCGGGGGCCGCGTCCAGGCGGTCCGGAGCAGGTCGGCCGACTACCCGATCGACCCCGAGCTCCTCGAGTCGCCGGTGCTCGACCGGGTGGAGTCGCAGTTCGGGAGCTACCTGCTCCCGCTCGCGTTCCCGGAGGGCTCACCCGTGCATCCCGCCTACGGGGCGGGGCACGCGACCGTCGCCGGGGCCTGCGTCACGGTCCTCAAGGCCTGGTTCGACGAGTCCACGAGGATCGCGGACCTGTTCCCGCCGGTCACCGCGAACGAGGCGGGTGACGGCCTCGACGAGTACACGGGCGCGGACGCCGGCGAGCTGACGGTCGGCGGCGAGCTCGACAAGGTCGCGGCGAACGTCTCGATCGGCCGCAACATGGCCGGGGTGCACTGGCGAAGCGACTACACCGAGTCGGTTCGCCTCGGTGAGCGCCTCGCGATCCAGATCCTCCAGGAGCAGGCGAACACCTACAACGAGGACTTCGCGTTCACGCTGACGACCTTCGACGGCGACCCGGTCGTGATCGATCGAAGCTCCGGGCGCGACCGCGGCGGCCGGTTCGAGCGCGAGGAGGAGGCGCCGGCTCCGACCTAGCGGAGCGCCTCGAACTCCTCGTCGGTCAGCTCGATCCGCGCGGCCGCCACGTTCTCGCGGACGTGCTCGATCGACAGGCTTCCGGGAATGGGCAGCGTGGTCGGCGAGCGCCGCAGCAGCCACGCGAGCACGACCTGGGTGGGCGTCGCGCCGTGCCGCTCCGCGATCGCGGCCGCGGCCCGCCCGCCGTCGCTCGCGAGCGGGAAGTAGGGGACGAACACGATGCCGTTGTCGGCGCAGTGGTCCACCACGTCCTCGTGCGTGCGCTCGGCGAGGCTGTACTCGTTCTGCACGGCGGCGATCGGGACCACCTGGCGCGCGCGCTCGATCTGCTCCACCGTCACCTTGGAGATCCCGACCGCGCGGATCGCACCGCGGTCCACGTACTCCCCGATGGCCCCGAGGCTCTCCTCGAGCGGGACGTCCCGATCGACCCTGTGCAGGTAGTAGAGGTCGATGACGTCCGTGCGCAGCCGGCGCAGGCTCTCCTCGATCTGCGCCCGCAGGGCGCCGGGGCTCCCCTGCCCCCTTCCGTAGCCGCCCTTCGTGGCCACCAGGCACTCCTCGCCCGCCCCCGCCAGGGCGGCGCCGATCGCCGACTCGCTCGACCCCTCCGTGTAGACGTGCGCGGTGTCGATCAACCCGATCCCGGCGGCCACGGCCTCCCGCACGAACGCGACGTTCTCGGGCGTGTCCGTGAGGCGGTTGGTCCCGAGCCCGATCCGGGCCACCGCGGTCAGCTCCGTCATTGGCGCACAGCTAAGCAGCGCCGCGCGCCGCCGGCTCGACGGCCGTGGCGCCGGCGCGCGGGGTGCCGAACGCGCGGGCGAGCAGGATGCTCAGCTCGTAGAGGATCACCAGCGGGATCATCTCCAGGATCATCGTCACCGGGTCGATCGTCGGCAGCAGCGCCGCCAGCACCGCGCAGGCGAGGATCGCGTAGCGTCGGTTGCGCCGCAGCGCCTCGGGGCTCGTCAGGCCCAGGCGCGTGGCCGCGAGGATGCCGATCGGCATCTGGTAGAGCAGGCCGAGCGAGACGAGCGCCAGCGAGACGAAGCTGTAGTAGTCGCGGGCGCGCACCGCGGTCGTGAACTCGTCCGAGTTGAACGACAGCAGGAACTCCGTGGCCGGCTCGATCACCACGAAGTAGCCGAACGCCACCCCGCCCACGAACATCACCGGGATCATCGCCAGGAGCGGCGCGGCCACCCTGCGCTCGCGCGCGCTGAACGCCGGCAGCACGAACGCGTAGAGCTGGTACAGGATCACCGGCAGGGCCAGCAGGATCGCCGCGTAGCCGGCCAGCGTGATCGTGGTGGTGAACTGCTCGGTCACGCCGAGGCTGAGCGGCTCCCCGCCGGTGCCGAGCAGGTCCTCGTCCACCCGGCGCAGCGGCCTGTTGAAGACCTCGAGGACCAGGTGGTTCTGCCAGAAGGTCAGGCCGAACGCGGCCGCGAGCGCGATGAGCGCCCGCATGAGCCGCGTCCGCAGCTCGTCGAGGTGCTCGACGACCGTCAGATGGTCGTCGTGCCCCAATCGGCGTGCCCTGGCCATCTCCGGCTCAGGCCTGAGCGGCCTTCTCCGGGACCTCGGCGGGCTTGTCGTCGTCCCCGCCGCCGCCCGTGATCGCGTCCTTGAAGGAGCGCATCCCGTGACCGACGGACCGCCCGACCTCGGGCAGCCGCTTCGGGCCGAGGATGAGCAGGGCGATGACCATCACGACGATCAGCTCCAGTGGGCCGATGCTTGGCATTCGTTCTTCCTTTCGTGGGGAGTGCGGCTAGGACCTGACGAACGGCTGGACGGCCTTGAGGACCTCGTCCATGCCGAGCGCCTTGTCGAACGCCTCGGGGGCCGGGCTCGTGCCGCGCTGGAGCCGGATCGCGGCCGCGTGCCGGGCCTCGACCTGGACGATCCCGCCGGCGGCGGCGAGCACGTCGCGCGACTGGATCTGCGGAGCCGCTCCGTTGTACGCGGACACGCCGGTGTCCTCGAACGTCTCCGCGAGCTTCAGGAAGCTCTTCTCGCTCGAGAACGCATTGCCGAAGTCCACCTTCGGCGCGGCGACCGGCTTGCCGCCGAGGTCGGCGATCGTGGACCTGAGCGCCTCCACGTGCTCGGCCTCGTTCTCCTGGATGGTGGTGGCCAGCTCCTTGACCTCGGCCGACAGGCCGCTCGTCTCCTGGAGCGCCTGCTCGTAGAACGCGGCCTCGAGGAACTCGAGCGTGAGCGCGAAGTTCAGGATCTCGACGTCGCCGCCGCCCCCCTGAGCCATCGCCTCGCGCACGAACGGGCCGACCGTGGACAGTCCGTAGACCGTCCCCGCGGCCAGCGCGCCGCGCAGGATGAACGCCTGCCGCGTGTGGCCCTTGATGTCGATCGCCGCCAGCTCGGGGGCGGCGAGCTTCTGATTGGACATGAGATGTCTCCCTTCTCTGCTCGGTCGCCCTAGGCGGCGATGAACGGTTGAACCTGCTTGAGGACCTGCTCCTTCGTGGCCGGCTTCGCGAACGCGCCGTCGGGCACGACGGTCTTGCCGACGAGCGTGTTGAGCGCGGCCGCGTGGCGGGCCTCGACCGAGTGGATCGAGAGCGCCGCGGCGAGCACCTCCATGCTCTTGATGCCTGCCGCCTGGCCCAGGTAGGCCGCGGCGCCGAGGTTCTCGACGGTGGCGGCCGTCGCGAGGATCTTCTTCGGGCCGCCCGCGATCACGTCGTCGAAGCGCGTGGTGGGCTTCGCGGCGGGCGTGCCGCCCATCTTCTCGACCATCGACTTCAGCGCGTCGACGTGCGCCTGCTCGTTCTCGCCGATCGACTTCGCCAGCTCGGCGATCTTCCTGTCGGTGACCTCACCCGACTCGATCACCTTCGCGTAGAAGTCGGCCTCGAGGTACTCGAGCGTCAGGGCGTAGTTGGCGATCTCCAGGTCCCCGCTCGCGGAGCCCATGTCCTTCGCCGGCGCGCTGTTGGTCGTGGTCGAGCCGCCGCTCTCCTCCTCGTCGTCACCGCCGCAGGCGGCGATCAGCAGCGAGAGGGCGCCGGCCGCGCCCGCGCCCCCGACCATCCGCAGGAACCGCTTGCGCGACTGCGGGTCGTCGGTCAGCTCGTGTACCGCGCCGTCGGGGGGGCGCGTCGTCGAAGGGTCCATTGCCCTGCCTCCTCGTGCCGAGACGCCTCCGTCCCGGGATAGCTTTCGTGGCAGGTCTGCGCGGCGGCGGGGCCAGCCGGATCATCGGGCGGCGCCGACTGGCGCGCGACCGCGTGGGCGCCGAGCGGCGGCCGGCCCTTGACGCGGGGCACCGCGAGGCGCGAGTATCGGTTCACCCCGTGCGTCTGCCCCTCTCGACCATGCTGGCGGTGCTCGCCATCGCCGGCCCGGCGCAGGCAGCCGTGACGACGTTCGGCAGCGACCTCTCGGCGCCGGCCAATCGGGTGGAGTCGCACGGCGCCGACACCGCCTTCTGGAACGCCACGCTGGCCGGCGGCCAGGGGGTGACCGCGCCCGAGGACGGCCAGATCACGTCGATCGGCGTCAAGGGCGGCGTGCTCACCAGCACGAAGGACAACCGGCTGGCGCGGCTGGTCCACTTCCAGGTGCTGCGCCCGCTGAGTGGGACCCGCAACCGGGTCCAGCTCACCTCGGGCAACTTCTACCTGCCGCGCACGGACGACCAGCAGGTCGTGACCACCTACCGGGAGCCCCGGCTCGTGAACATGTGCGTGAAGAAGGGCGACATCGTCGCGCTGAACACGATCGGCGGCTTCGAGTTCAGGCCGAACGACAGCGTGGCCGGGTCGCAGCTCCAGGTCTTCTCCGACGTGCCCGGCTCGCTCTTCCGCTGGTACGAGAAGGACAACGGGACCAACAACGGGGCGACGCTGCCCAGCTACACCGAGGTGTCCGGCGCCGAGCTGCTGATGCAGACCGTGCTGTCGAGCGGGCCGGACGCCAGCGACATCTGCCCGGGCGGTTACCGCCAGCACGTCTTCCGCGGCCTCGACGTCAGGGCCGCGCCGCAGCCGGCCCTCAAGGTGAAGCAGCGCCGCGCGCGGCTGAAGGGCCAGTGCCACGGCGATAACTACGGCGGCTGCTTCGGCAAGGTGCGCCTGACCGCGACGCTCGACGGCCAGGAGGTCGCGCTCGGCAGCGCCCGCTTCTCGATCCGCTCCGGCTACAAGGACACGATCGAGGTCCCGATCTCGGCGAAGAACGTCGCCGCCATCCAGAAGGCGGGCGGCGTCACCGCCACGGCCACCTCGGACGCGCGCGACAACCCGCGGATCGACAAGCGCGTCAAGTGGCGCAGCGTGCCGGTCCAGAAGCGGACGCGCACCGCGAAGGTGCGGCTGAAGCCAAACCGCTAGAACGCGCCATCCTCCCCCATTCGGGTGAGCACACCTGTTTCGGGTGAGCGCGCTGCGTGGTACATGCCATTCGTGAGGGAGAGTGGACGCCACGGGGATCTGAGATGGCTGGGCGTGGCCGTTGCCCTCGACGCGCTGCTCGTGGCCGCGGACGTCGTGCTCGGGCCGATCGCGGGCACGTTCGTCGTGGCGCCGTTCCTGCTCGCGGTCGTCGCGCAGCCGCGGATCGTCGCGATCGGCGCGGCGGTGGCGGTCGCGCTGGCGTTCGCGAGCGGGACCTGGAGCCCGGAGGGAGCCGACGGGGCGTACTTCGCCCGCGCGGCGATCGTGGTCGTCGGGAGCGCGCTCGCCTGCTACGCGGCCGTGCGCCGGCGCAGCGCCGAGCTGGGAACGCAGCGGCTGGAGTCGAACGCTGCGGTCGGAGAGGTCGTGCAGGTCTCCCCCACAGCCGTGCTCGGGATGGACACGTCCGGCGTCGTCACGCTCTTCAACCCCGCCGCCGAGGAGATGTTCGGCTACCGCGCCGAGGAGGCGGTGGGCCGCGAGCTGGCCGAGCTGGTGATCCCGCCCGAGCTGCGCGAGCTGCACCGCGCGGGCCTCGCCCGCGTCCGCGCGACCGGCGAGTCGCGGCTGATCGGGCGCCGGATCGACCTCGTGGGCCAGCGCGCCGACGGGGCCCGCTTCCCCGTCGCGCTGACGATCACCAGGCTCAGCGGGCGCCGGCCGGCGGCCTTCGCGGGGTTCGTCCGCGACATCACCGACGAGAAGCGGGCCGAGACCGCCCACCGGCTGCGGGCCCGGACCGCCGAGCTCCTCGCGACGGCGAGCGACTACGAGGGCACGCTTCGCGAGGCGATCGGGATACCGGTGCCGGAGCTGTGCCACTGGTGCTGGATCGAGCTGCCCGACCGCTCGGGCATGCTTCGGACGGCCGCGGACTCGCGCCTGGACGGCCCGCTCCCCCGCCGCGTGCGCGACTGGAGCGCGGCTCTCAACCCCCCCGGGCTCGAGCGGGTGATGGAGACCGGCCGCCCCGCGCTCCATCCGGAGGTGAGCGGCACGGACCTGAGCGAGTACTCGCACACCGACGAGCAGCTCCGTGAGATGGAGGAGCTCGGCGTCACGTCGCTGATGGTCGTCCCGCTGCGCGCGGGGCGGCGGACGCTCGGGACGATGGCGTTCGCGAGCACGACCGAGGGCCGCTGCTACAGCAGGGCCGACGTGGAGCTCGCGGGCGAGATCGCCGACCGCGTGGGAAGCGCGATCGACAACGCGCGCCTCTACGAGGAGCGCGCCCGGACGGCGGCCACCCTGATGGCCAGCCTGCGCCCGCCCGCGATCCCCGACCTGCCCGGATGGGACACCGCCGCCGTGTACACCCCGGCCGGCCGCACGGACGAGGTGGGCGGGGACTTCTACGACGTGCTCGCCACGCCCGCGGGGTGGATGCTCGTGATCGGGGACGTCATCGGCCACGGGCCGCCCGCCGCCGCCCTCACCTCGCTCGCTCGCTACAGCATCCGGGCGGCCGCGACGCTCACCGGGCGCGCGGCGCCCACGCTCGCGCACCTCAACGACCAGCTCCGCCAGGACGGGCGGCTCGTCCTGCTGTCGGCGGCGTGCGTCCTGCTCGACGAGGGCGGCGACCGGACGTGCGCGACGGTCGCCGTGGCCGGCCATCCGCGGCCGATCCTCGTGCGCGACGGCGAGCCGCGGCTCGTGGGCCGCACCTCCCTGGTGCTCGGTGCGACCGACGACGCCGAGTACGTCGAGGACCAGATCGAGATCGAGCCCGGCGACTGCCTGGTGCTCTACACCGACGGGGTGCTCGACCTGGCGGGGGACACGGACCGCTTCGGAGAGGACCGGCTGATGAGCGCGCTGGCGGGCACGGCCGCAACCCCCGACGTCCGCCTGGAGCGGCTCACCAGCGCCCTCGAGGCCTTCCAGGCGGGGGCCCAGCGCGACGACATCGCGGTCCTCGCGGCCCAGCGCACGACCCCCGCCGGGCTCGAGGGAAGGACGGGGGCAACCCTGCGAGCCCCCAGCTGAGGGTCGATGTAGCGAATTCTGGGTACAGCCGAGTCGTGCCAGACGAGCTCGTCGACCTCTTGGAGCCCACGCCGAGGGCTCCCGCGCGCGCTCGCGAGCTCGTGCGGGCCCTGCCGGCGGACGAGGAGACGCGCCGCAAGGTCGAGCTGATCGTCTCCGAGCTGGTCACGAACTCCGTGATCCACACCGGGGTCAGCCCCACCGAGCGGCTGCGCCTGCGGCTCCGCTGCGAGCGGTCCGGGGTGAGCGGCGAGGTCTGCGATCCGGGCAAGGGCTTCGACTGGGAGAACGCCGAGCCGGACCTGAGCGAGCCGGGCGGCCTCGGCCTCATGGTGGTCGATCAGCTCGCCCTGAACTGGGGCGTCCACCGCGACGGTGAGACGTGCGTCTGGTTCGAGTGCGTCTGACTGCGACGTTCCAAGCCGCACCCTGATTGAGTTCCTGGCATGCGCGGGCGGGCCGGTCTCACGCTGGTCGTTGCGACCGTCGCTTTCGCCTGCCTGACCGGCGCCGCCGCGGCCGCGCCGTCGTTCGACGCGAACGGCAGCGCCGAGCAGGTCTACGCGACCGGTCTCGACCCGGGCATCAGGGCGACGCTCGTCGACGGCCGCGGCCGCAGGGTGGCCTCGAAGCAGGCCGACGCGCAGGGCGGCCTCCTGTTCCGCAAGGTGAAGCCCGGCGGCGGCTACCGGGTGACCCTGCCGGACGGCACTCAGTCCGACCCGCTCACCGTGATGACCACGGAGCCCGACCCGCCGAGCACGGACATCTACGACCAGGAGATCCCGCGGAGCGGCTACGGCTACCTGACCACCCGCGACGGGATCAAGCTGGCGATCTACGTGCACCCGCCCCAGGACGTGTCGGGCGCCTTCCCGACCGGCTACCTCCCGGCCGCCCCGAGCGGCCCGACCCCCACGCTGATCGAGTACTCGGGCTACGGGTACGCGAACCCGGCGGGCCCGAACAGCGGCATCTCGATCCTCGCGAACATCATGGGCTTCACGGTGGTCGACGTGAACATGCGCGGCACCGGCTGCTCCGGCGGCGCGTTCGACTTCTTCGAGCCGCTCCAGAACCTCGACGGCTACGACATCATCGAGACCGTCGCGCGCCAGCCGTGGGTGCTGCACAACAAGGTCGGGATGATGGGCATCTCCTACGGCGGGATCAGCCAGCTCTTCACCGCGCAGACCCGGCCGCCCAGCCTGGCGGCGATCTCGCCGCTCTCGGTGATCGACCAGGTCCAGACGACGCTCTACCCGGGCGGCATCCTCAACACCGGGTTCGCGGTCGAGTGGGCGAAGCAGCGCCAGCGCGAGGCCATGCCGGCGGGGCCCAACCAGGGGCAGGCGTGGGCCTGGAAGCGGATCCAGGAGGGCGACCAGGTCTGCAAGGACAATCAGGCCCTGCACGGCCAGGCGGAGGACCTGATGGCCAAGGTCCGGGCCAACGACCACTACAACCCGGAGGTGGTCGACCCGCTGTCGCCGATCACGTTCGTGGACAAGATCAACGTCCCGGTCTTCATGGCCTGCCAGTGGCAGGACGAGCAGACCGGCGGCCACTGCCCGACGCTGGCCTCGCGGATGACCGGCACCGACCGCAAGTGGTTCACGTTCACGAACGGCACCCATGTCGACTCGCTCGACCCGGAGACGTTCAACCGCTGGTACGACTTCCTCCAGCTGTACGTGGCCAAACAGGCGCCGGCGACGAACGCCGCGGCGATCCGCCTCGCGGCTCCCTTGATCTACCAGGAGGCGATGGGGGTCCAGGGTGTGATGCTGCCGCGCGACCCGATCCAGGAGCAGCCGACCTACGAGAGCGCGCTCGCCGAGTTCGAGAAGCTCGGCTCGGTCCGCGTCCTGTTCGACAACGGCGCCGGCGGCGATGAGCCGGGCGCGCCGCTGCCCGGCTACGAGCGCTCGTTCGAGAGCTTCCCCGTCCCCGGCACCACGGGGCGCTCGTGGTTCTTCTCGAGCCGGCGCGCCCTGCGCGAGAAGCCGCCGTCGCGCGGACTGAAGACCTCGTTCACCTGGGACGCGAGGGCGCGACCGCTGACGAACTTCACCGGCGACACGGCCGCGGGCGAGGACGGCCTGTGGACCGCCACGCCGCCGTACAAGTGGCAGCAGCCGCCCGACGGCAGCGCCGTGTCGTTCCTGTCCAGCCCGCTGAAGGAGGACACGACGGTGGTCGGCTCCGGCTACGTGCGCGCCTGGGTCCGGTCGTCGAGCCCCAGCGTGGACCTCCAGGCCACGGTCACCGAGGTCAGGCCCGACGGCAAGGAGACGTTCGTGCAGAACGGCTGGCTGCGCGCCGACATGCGCAAGCTCGACGCCGCGAAGAGCCGGCCGCTCGAGCCCGTGCTCAGCCTCCGGGCCCGCGACGTGGCGCCGCTGCCGAAGGGCCGCTTCGCGAAGGTCACGATCCCGCTCTACTACCAGGGGCACGCCTACCGGGCCGGGTCGCGCCTGCGCGTGACCATCACCGCCCCGAACGGCGACCAGCCGGTCTGGTCCTTCAACGAGCCGGACCCGAATGGCCCGACCGACGTGACGATCGCCTACTCCAAGCGCAGGCCGTCGAGCATCACGCTCCCGGTGGTGCCGGGCGTCGACGTGCCGACCGAACTGCCGCCGTGCCCGAGCCTCAGGGCACAGCCCTGCCGCGAGTACCAGCCGATCGCGAACCGCAGGGCTCGCTGACCGGCCGGTCGCGCCGCGCCTACTCCGTCAGCCCGCACATCACGGCCAGCGCCTCGTTCACGCGCGAGTCCTGCGAGCCGGCGAAGGTCGCGCCGGTGATCCGCGAGGTGGCCTGGGAGGTGTTGGGCTCGAAGCGGCGCGGGGTCGCGTCGGCGCGGGCCTCGAGCAGGCGGCTCACGGC
>JALZEZ010000593.1 GCA_030861775.1 Actinomycetota bacterium | reverse complement strand
GACCGCTTCCGCTCGCACCGCTAGCGCGGGCTCAGCGCACGCTCGCGCCGAGGATCCGGCGGCGGCGGTTCTCGACGTTCCCGCTCACGTCGGCCGACCGGCTCCACACCCAGTAGCGCCCCCGCGCGAGCCTCGTGCCCTTCACGGTGAGCGACCAGTTCTTCAGACCCTTGGCCGGGACGTACAGCGCGCGGGAGCACGAGCGGCGCCCGGAGAACCGGCCGCTCGGCCGCAGGAACCGGCACCGCTTCCCCTCGCGCTTCGCGACCGCCACCAGCACCCGCGCGAGCGCCCCGCGCCGCGCCTGGAGCTGGCCCGAGGCCCGGCAGCCGTGGTCCGCCGCGCGCCCGCGCACGCGCAGGCGCGCGCGCGAGACGGCGAGCGAGCCGCGGGTGGGGGAGGAGACCGGCGAGCGCGTGTCCGCGCACAGGAGCTGCCCCGGCGTGGACGGCGGGGTGGGCGTGGGCGGGTCGGGCTTCGTGGCGCCGCAGGCGAGGTCGAGCGCCTGGGTCTCGCCGCGGGCGATCGTGACCTGGCGGGTCTCGAGCACCTGCCCCCCGGGCGTCTCGCAGGTGAGCGTGTAGCTCTCCGGGGTGGTGGACAGCGGGCGAGTGGACTGGTTGACGTGCCAGTTGTAGAAGCCGGAGTCCGGCACGGTGGTCGTGAAGTCCAGCTTGTCCTGCACCTTCACGGCCGGCTGGCTCGTGTCGGTCACGAAGTCCTTGCGCAGCCGCAGCACGTTCCCCGCCGGGGCCACGCCCAGGAGCACCGAGTGGAACGAGGGGTTGGCCGCCTGCTCGCCGGCGAGGAGCAGCGCCTCGCGCACGCCGCCCTTGGCCCCGGTCCCGGTCCCGACGTACTCCTTGACCACCGCGTTCTCGAAGTTCGGGTGGAAGTTCGGGCCGCGCTGCTCGGGCGTGTAGCCGTAGGCGCCCTGCGCGAAGTAGTTCCAGTCCTCGGTCGCGCCGGTGATCTCGCCGATCACCCAGCCGAGCGCGGACTCCCAGCCGGTCGCCGTGCCCATCGCGTCGCCGAGCGCCTTCATCCCGGCCTCGTCCGGGACGATGTCGTCGGCGACCGTGCAGCCGTCGCCGTCGGGGCAGAAGCCGGGCTGGCGCAGCCAGATCCCGGTGTCCCAGAAGGTGTGGTGCGAGATCACCGTGACGATCGAGCGGGTCGACGAGAGCTTGTGGAAGGACTCCGCCTCGGGCTCCGAGTACGGCGCCGGGCCGCGGTATTGCTGCACGCCGGGGTTGTCGCTCGAGCCGACCCCGCCCCAGTAGGCGCCGTAGTTCCGGTTCAGGTCCACTCCCTGGAGGGCCGGGCGCGAGATGCACGGCGTGTCCTCCGAGCCCGCGGTCGGACGGCAGTTCTTGCGCTTGTACGAGGCGCCGTCGCTCACGATCAGCGGCAGCGTGGCGTTCGGGTCGTCGTCCGCCGGCGTCGGACCGGCCGTGCGCGAGACGTTGAAGCCGTCCGGGTTCATCATCGGCAGCGCGATCACCCGCACCCGGTCGAGCAGGCTCGTGACCCGCGGGTCCTTGCCGTAGTCCTGGACCAGGTCCTGGGCGAACTCCATCGGCATCTCGGCCGACGGCCACTCGCGCGCGTGGTGCGCACCGAGCACGGCGAAGACCGGCCGCCCGTCGCGCCCGCGCACGTCGCCCGCGATCTCGAGGCCCTCGATCGGGCGCCTCTCGATCGACTTGCCGATCTCGATCCGCCGGGCTATCGACGGGCTCTTGTCGGCCAGCGCCTTGATGTCCGTGCTGTAGTCGGCCAGCGTGCGGTAGCCGTCGCGGCCGCTGGGGAGCGGCGAGGCGGCCACCGAGCGCGCGTAGGCCCGGTCGGCCCGGAGCCGCGCCAGGTCGTCCGCGCGCATGTCGGCGATCACGGTGTCGAACTCGAAGCCCGCGGCCAGCAGCCGCGCCCGCTCGTCCGCCGAGTAGACGACGACGGTGGCGTGCGTGGCCGAGACGTCGTGGGTCACGTCGAGGCCGGTGGCCTCGAGGTCCGCCAGGCTGCGACCGCCGAGCGCCACCCGGACCATCGAGGCGGGCTCGTGCGGGCCCGGGAGCAGGACCTGCTCGAAGAGCTCGAAGTCGAGCTGGGCGGTCGAGCCGGAGCCGGTCCGCCGGCAGGCCTGGGCCACGAGCTCGCGGCCCTGCGCAACCACGGCGTCGACC
>JALZEZ010000299.1 GCA_030861775.1 Actinomycetota bacterium | reverse complement strand
GCGCGCGGCGGCCGCCGCGGCGGAGGCGCTCGAGTGCCTGGGGGGCAACGGCTACGTCGAGGAGGCGCCGCTGGCGCGGCTGTACCGCGACATACAGATCGGCACCGTGTGGGAGGGCTCCGGGAACGTGATGGCGATCGACGTGCTGCGCGCGGCGCGGGCGGAGCCGGAGGCCGTCGAGGCCGTGCTGGCCGAGTGCGAGCTGGCCCGCGGGGCGGACGCCCGCTACGACCACTTCCTGGGGCGGGCGCGCGCGAGCCTGGAGCTGTTGAGCGGGCCGCACCCGCACTGGAACGCGCGTCGCGCGGTGGAGGACCTGGCGCTGGCGCTCCAGGGCAGCCTGCTGCTGCGCGGGGCGCCGGAGCCGGTCGCGGACGCGTTCTGCGCGTCGCGGCTCGGAGAGGGCGGCTGGGCGTTCGGCACAATGCCGGATAGCGTGGCCGCTGAGGCGATCGTGGAGCGAGCACTGGAGGTCTGATGGCGACCATCGAACAGGGGAACCCGGCCCGCGAGGTCCTCAACCAGCCGCCGCCGCTGGCGGGGCGCAACCTCTTCACCGAGAACACGCCGCTGGTCGAGGCCGTGCGCCGCGAGGGCGCGGACTGGGCCGAGGAGCGCCTGGTCGCACTCGGGGCCGAGTCGGGGGAGGCCGCCGCGACCGAGCTCGGCCGGCTGGCCAACGAGAACCCGCCGGTGCTCCACACGCACGACCGCTTCGGCCACCGCATCGACGAGGTCGAGTTCCACCCCGCCTGGCACGAGCTGCTCGACCTGTCGGTCCGGCACGGGACGCACGCGCTCCCGTGGCGCGAGCCGGGCCCGGGCGCGCACGTCACGCGCGCGGCGATGATGCTGTGCGGCAGCGGCCTCGAGTCCGGCCACGGCTGCCCGATCTCGATGACCTACGCCGCCGTGCCGGTGCTGCGGCGCCAGCCCGAGCTGGCGGCGGAGTGGGAGCCGCGGCTCACCTCGCTCTCGTACGACCGGCGCTTCGTGCCGGCCGAGGGGAAGAGCGGCGCGCTCGCCGGCATGGCGATGACGGAGCGCCAGGGTGGCTCGGACGTGCGGGCCAACACCACGCTCGCCCGGCCGCTTAACGGCGGCGGCGCCGGTGCGGAGTACGAGCTGACCGGGCACAAGTGGTTCTGCTCGGCGCCGATGTGCGACATGTTCCTGGTGCTGGCGCAGACCGACGGCGGGCTGTCGTGCTTCCTGCTCCCGCGCTGGACGCCCGACGGCGAGCGCAACCGCTTCCACATCCAGCGGCTCAAGGACAAGCTCGGCAACCGCTCGAACGCCTCGAGCGAGGTGGAGTTCGACGCCGCCTGGGCGCGGATGGTCGGCGAGGAGGGCCGCGGGGTCCCCACGATCATCGAGATGGTCAACTTCACCCGGCTCGACTGCGTGCTCGGCTCGACCGGGCTGATGCGCGAGGCCGTCGCCCAGGCGATACACCACTGCTCGCACCGGGCGGCGTTCGGCCGGCTCTTGGCCGAGCAGCCGCTGATGCAGAACGTGCTGGCCGACCTGGCCGTGGAGTCGGAGGCGGCCACGATCACCGCGCTGCGCCTGGCGCGTGCCGTGGACGAGGGGTTCGAGGACCGCTCGGCCGTGCTGTTCAAGCGGCTCGCGCTCGCGGTGTCCAAGTACTGGGTCTGCAAGAGCGCGACCTGGCACGTGGCGGAGGCGCTCGAGTGCCTGGGCGGGAACGGCTACGTGGAGCTGTCCGGCATGCCGCGGGCGTACCGCGAGGCGCCGCTGAACTCGATCTGGGAGGGCTCCGGCAACGTGAACTGCCTCGACGTGCTGCGGGCGATGATGCGCACGCCCGAGGCCGTGGAGGCGTTCTTCGACGAGGTCGAGAGCGCTAGCGGGGCCGAGCCGCGGCTCGACGCCTACGTGCGCGACGTGAAGGCCTCGCTCGCCGACGCCGAGGGGATCGAGGCGCGGGCGCGGCGGATCGTGGAGGAGATGGGGGTCGCGCTCCAGGCCTCGCTGCTCGTGCGCTACGGGGACCCCGCGGTGGCGGACGCGTTCTGCGTCTCGCGGCTCGCGGGCGACCGCGGGCGGGCGCTGGGCACGCTGCCGGCGGGCGTGGACTTCGCGCGCATCATCGAGCGGCACAGCCCGGCCGCGGCTTGAACACCCTCCTCTACGAGGTCGACGGGCGGGTCGCGCGGGTCACGCTGAACCGCCCCGAGCGCGGCAACGGGATCACGCTGGAGATGCCGCGCGAGCTGGCCGCGGCCGTGGAGGAGGCGGACCTCGACCCCTCGGTCCACGTGATCGCGCTGTCGGGGTCCGGCAAGGGCTTCTGCGGCGGCTACGACCTGGTGGCGAGCGCCGAGGGCAACATGGAGGGGGTCTCCTCGTCCTCCGCCCCGGCGGGATCGCCGCTGGACCCGAAGGTGCAGGCCCGCAACCACGACCCCTCCGGCACCTGGGACCCGATGGTGGACTACGCGATGATGAGCCGCAACGTCCGCGGCTTCATGTCGCTGTTCAACGCGAACAAGCCGGTGGTGTGCAAGGTGCACGGCTTCTGCGTGGCGGGCGGTACCGACATGGCGCTCTGCTCGGACCTGCTGGTGATCGCCGCGGACGCGCGCATCGGCTACCCGCCCGCGCGGGTATGGGGCACGCCCACGACGATGGTCTGGGCGCACCGGATCGGGCCCGAGAAGGCCAAGCGGCTGCTGTTCACCGGCGACCTCATCACCGGCAGCGAGGCGCGCGAGTGGGGACTGGCGATCGAGGCCCCGCCGCCCGAGGAGCTCGACGAGGCGTTCGAGGCGCTGGTCGGCCGCATCGCCCAGGTGCCGGTCAACCAGCTCGTGATGCACAAGCTCCTGGTGAACCAGACCCTGTACGCGCAGGGCCTCCACGCGACACAGGTTCTCGCCACCGTGTTCGACGGCGTGGCCCGCCACACCCCGGAGGGCTACGCCTTCCAGCAGCGGGCGGCGGAGGCCGGCTTCAAGCAGGCCGTGCGCGAGCGCGACGAGCCGTTCGGCGACGAAAAAGGGGTCTGACCCCTTTTTAACGTTCCTGTAACAGAGCGGCCCGCGCCGCCGGAGCGGCAGGGCGCGCTAGCGGCGCAGCCGCTGCACGCTCTCGCAGTTGCGGACCCGGTCGGTGAGGTCCGCGCGGACCTTGTCGCGCCGGCCGCTGCCGCAGTCGATCGTCTCGCGGCGGCCGTTCGCGGCGACGATGTTGTCGTTGCCCGTCCCGCCGCTGTAGGTGTTGAGGCCCTGGCCGCCGTTGATCTTGTCGTTGCCGGCGCCGCCGCCCAGGCGGTCGTTGCCGTTGCCGCCGGAGAGGGTGTCGTTGCCGGCGCCGCCCGACAGGGTGTCCCGTCCCTCGCTCCCGGAGAGCCGGTCGTTGCCGGCCTCGCCGCTCACCGAGTCGTTCCCGTTGCCGCCCGATAGCCGGTCGTTGCCGGCGCGCCCGCGCAGGCAGTCGTCGCCGTCGGCGCCGCTCAGCACGTCGTTGCCGTTGCCGCCCACGAGCAGGTCGCCGAAGGCTGTGCCGGTCAGCCGGTCGCCGGTGTCGTTGGCGTCCTGGCGGTTGGCGCAGCGGCCCGGGGAGGGATCGTCGTCGCCGATCGTGCCCAGGGCCGTCGCGCGCGCGAGGCCGGCGCCGCCGGCGCCGATGAGCCGGAGCTCGAAGGTCTCGTTGGGCTCGTCGATCGCGTCGCCGACGATCGGCACGCCGACGTTCGCCTGCGTCTGACCGCGCGCGATCGTGGCGGTGGTGGCCGGGACCACGTAGTCGTCGCCGGCGGTGGCGGTGCCGCCGCCGAGCTCGAGGGTCACGCGGACCTCCTCGGACACCGGGCCGCCGGCGAGCGTCAGCGAGAACTGCGCGACCGAGATGCCGGTGTCGCCCTCCGCCACGCCCACGTCGGCCACGCTGAGCGTGGGCTGCGCGACGGCCGCGTTCAGGATCCCCTGCCAGCCGCTGTCCTGGCCGCCCGGCGTGGGCGGGTTCGAGTTGTTCCAGTCCCAGCCGAGGTAGGTGATCGAGCCGAGGCCGCGGTAGAGGATCGCCACGACGGCCTGGCCGGGGGTCACGTAGGTGCTGTTGGAGCCGGCCGGCATGGTCGGGAGGTCGATCCCGCTGGTCGTGTTGTTGGCGGGGAGCGTGTCCGGCCCGGCGGCGAACTCGGTGCCCGCGGCCGACTGGCTCTTCGCGGCGGGATCGCCCACGGCGGTCTCGGCGAGGTCGAAGTTGAAGAGCGTGTTGACGAGCTTGGTCGCCTCGTCGCCGGCCGCGCGGCCGTTGACCACGAACCCGCCGCCGTTCTCCACGAACTCGCGGATCACCTGGCGGGCGGTGCCGCTGAGGGCGGTGTGGAGGTCGGTGCCGCCGGCGAGGTCGGGGATGACGAGGGCGCTGCGGCCGTCCAGGGCGGTGCGGATGCCGTCCGGCGACTCGTCGGTGAACGTGAAGACCGTGTGCCCCTGGGACTGGAGCACGGACTGGACGTTGCTCGACTCGGCGTTGCCGACGTAGGTGGTGTCGTTGAAGAGCGCGACGTTCGCCGCCTGGGCCGGGGCGGCCGCGGCGAGCACGGTGGCGAGCACCCCGAGGAGGAGCGAGATCCGTCTCATCGGGCGTGCATTCGCGCTTTCGGCGCGAGACCCTTCAGCGTTGGGAGTCCCGGCGGCCTAGTTGGCGATGTGGACGGTCCACTGCTGGCCGTCCCAATAGCGCAGCCGCGCCTGACCGTGCGGGTCCGGATACCAGTCGGCGGGCGGAAGCTGGACCATCGGGGGCGGCGGCATGGGAGCGGCCGGCTGCACCGGCGCGGGCTGCACCGGAGCCGCCTGCGGCCCGCCGACCGGAGAGCCGCCGGGCGGCGGGTACGTCGGCTCCACCGCCGGAG
>JALZEZ010000592.1 GCA_030861775.1 Actinomycetota bacterium | reverse complement strand
CGCACGGGGCGCCCGCACTCGATCGTGGCCGCGGCCGCGGCCCCCTCGGTCAGGTCACCCGCGAGCTGCCGCAGCCCCCGGTCCCGGCACCTCCTGCCGCCGCGCAGCATCCGCCGGCCTGCACGAACCACGACCACGTGACCATGCACCGCCACGTCGCGCGCCACCGCCACGTCCGCCCGCACTTGCACGTGACCGATCACCGTCACGTGGACATCCACCGGCACATCCGAATCCACCGCCACGTGGCCCTTCACCCGCATGTCTGGGATCACCGCCACGTGCGGATCCACGTGCACGCGAACGGCCGGCGCCACGAGCACGTGACGCTCCACCGCCACACGCGCGTGCACGAGCACGTCACCCCGCACGAGCACGTCGTGCGTCATCCCCACGTCCGGATCCACCGTCACCGCCGCGTCCACCGGCACGTGGAGATCCATCCGCACGTGACTCGCCACCGCCACCTGCAGGTCCACAGGCACTGCGGTTAGGACCTGAGCGCAGGCGGCGGCGGGGCCGTTTATGGTCCCGCGCTTGGGGTACGCCCGAGGCACGTGGGTACAAGGGAGGATCGGATGAGACGGATGAGCAGCGGTCGGTCGCGGGCGATGCTTTCGGCCGCGACGGCGGGGCTGCTCGCCCTCGGCGCGGGCGCCTGCGGCGGCGAGGAGAAGACGGCCAGCAGCATGACCGACCCCGTCACCATGGCCCTCCAGACGCCCGGCGTCCGGACCGTCCAGATCGCGCAGCAGAAGCAGGACCTCGAGATCATCGTTCCGCCCTGCCCGCGTCCCGGCGAGGAGCAGCAGCGCAACCCGCAGAGCGAGCAGGACGTGCAGACGCAGCGGGTCACCCCGCCCGAGGGGTCGAACCGGATCATCGTCCCCAAGGAGACGCTGACCCAGACGATCGCCGTCCAGCCGTGCCAGCCGGACCCGCACGAGGAGTCGAGCAGCAGCTCGTCCTCGTCCTCGAGCAGCGCCGCGGTGGGCCAGACGGTGAGCACGATCCTGCTCACCCCGGGTGGGCTCTCGCCCCAGGGCTCGAACGTCCAGGAGTCGTCCGGCAACACCGCCCAGCAGCTCGTGCTGCCGTCGAACGCGAACATCGCGACACTGGTGATCCCGCCGTGCACGGTGCCGGAGACAGAGGGCTCGTCGTCCGCGCCGCAGGCCGAGCCGCCGCAGAAGAACCTCGTGCTGCCGGCCGACAGCAAGACCAAGACGGCCACCGCGCCGAACTGCACGGTGCCGCAGAGCGGCTAGCCGAGCGCCAGCTTCACCTGGGGGTCGACGTGGCCGGCCGCGCCGAGCGCGCCGGCGAAGGTGGCGACCAGCAGGTCGCGTAGCTGGTCGCGGGTCACCTCGCCGCGGTCGAGCCAGTCGAGGATCGCGCCGTCCATGCCCCACAGCCAGGCGCGGACGGCGATCCGCACGGCCGGGCGCGGGCGCCCCTCCGAGATGCCCTCCGCGATCCGCTCGACGGTCCGCTCCCGGACGTCGTCGATGAGCGAGTGGACGTCCGGCGAGCCGGCGCTCTCGAGCAGGCGCCGGTAGCCCGCGGCGTTCTGCTCGATCCACTCCAGGTAGGCGCCGATGCTGCCGCTGAGCTGCTCCACCGGGGGGCGCTCCGGATCGGGCTCGGTGACGGCGGCGAGCTCGGCCGCGGCGGCGGCCAGCGTTGCCGTGAAGAAGTCGCGCTTGCTCGGAAAGTAGTGGTAGAGGAGGCCCTTGGAGATGCCCGCCGAGCGGGCCACCTCGCTCATCGACACGTCGTCGTAGGAGCGCTCGGTGAAGGCCCGGGCCCCCGCCTCGAGGAGCTGGCGGCGCCGCTCGTCCACGTCCAGGCGGGTGAAGGCGGGGGTTCCCACAGGCGGACCGTACCAGTTTCGCGGACTTGTTGACCGGCGGTCAGCAAGTGTGCTACGGTCGTGTTGACCGGCGGTCAGCAAGCGCTGACGCCCGCACCGGAAACGACCGACACGACACGCAGGGGGAATCGACAGATGGACGTACTCGAGACGGTTCGCGTACAGGGCCGGCGGCTGGAGGCCGTCGAGCACGAGCTCGACCGCCTTCACCGCCGCCTGGCGCGCCTGGAGGGCATCCCGGAGGCCCCGCCCCAGGCCCGGCCCCAGCCGACGCCCCGCCGCGCGGACTGGCGCGACCCGGCGAGCTGGGCACCCCCGGCC
>JALZEZ010000298.1 GCA_030861775.1 Actinomycetota bacterium | reverse complement strand
CGCGAGGCCTTCTCGGCCGACCCGGCCGCCGCGGCGCGCGCGGCCGGCGAGGCCGTCGGGTTCCCCTGCTTCGCCAAGCCGGCCGCCCTCGGCTCCTCGATCGGCGTGGCCCGCTGCGCCGGCGCCGCCGAGCTGGAGGAGGCGCTCGAGCTCTGCTTCGAGCTCGACCGGCGGGCGCTGGTCGAGCCCTCCCTCGACGACGCGATCGAGATCAACGCCGCCGTGCTCGGCCGCCCGGGCGGCGAGCTGCGCGTGTCGGTGCTGGAGCAGCCGGTGAAGGGGGAGGGGGAGGCGCTGTCGTTCGAGGACAAGTACCTGCGGGCGGGCGGGAAGGGCAAGAGCGAGTCCGTCGCGACCAAGTCCGACAGCGGCGGAATGGCTAGCGCAGACCGCCTCATCCCAGCGCCCATCGACGACGAGCTCGCGGAACGGATCCGCCAGGCGGCGCTCGCGGCCCACACCGCGCTCGGGTTCGCCGGCGTGGTGCGCTACGACTTCTTCGTGGACGCCGACCGTGTGATCCTGAACGAGGCGAACACCGTGCCCGGATCGTTCTCCTTCTACCTGTTCGAGCCCGACGGGCTGAGCTTCCCGGACCTGGCCAACGAGCTGGTCGAGATCGCGCTGGCCGAGGCGGCCGAGCGGCGGGCGACCACGCGTACCTTCGAGTCGGTGCTGCTGAGCAGGCACCAGGGCGGTAGCTGATGGCCGGGCGGGTGGTGGTGGCGAGCGGCGGGCGCTCACTCGAGCGTGAGATCAGCCTGCGCTCCGGGCGCCGGGCGACCGACGCGCTACAGGCGCTGGGCTACGACGCGGTCGCGGTCGATCCCGACCACGGCTTCGTGGCGCAGATCAAGGAGCTAAGGCCGTCGTTCGTGTTCGTGGCCATGCACGGCCGCGGCGGGGAGGACGGGACGCTTCAGGACCTGCTCGAGATCCTCGGGGTGCCGTACACGGGGTCCGACGTGCACGCGTCCGCGCGCTGCCTCGACAAGCACGCGTTCAAGGAGCTGATGGTGGGGATCGGCTTGGCCACGCCGGTGTGGCACTCGTTCAACCGTGACGCGTTCGCGGCGTTCGGGGCCGCCGACACCCTGCCCGAGCTGATCGCGCAGCTCGGCTTCCCGCTGGTGGTGAAGCCCGCACGTGAGGGCTCGTCGCTGGGGATCAAGTTCGTGAACTCGAACGAGGAGTTCTCGCAGGCGGTGGTCGGCGCGCTGAGCTACGACGACCGGGTGGTGATCGAGCACTTCATCGAGGGCCGCGAGCTGGCGGCGACGGTGCTGGGGCCGCCCGACGCGCCCGAGGTCCTGCCGGTGGTGGAGATCCGCACCGAGGAGCCCTTCTACACGTTCCGCGCCCACTACGACCCGGGCGCCGCCGAGATGGAGGTGGCCGACCTCTCGCCCGAGACCCGCACCGCGGTCGAGACCGCCGCCCGCGAGGCCTACACGGCGGCCGGCTGCCGCGACTTCGCCCGCGTGGACCTGATCCTCGACCGCGACGAGACCCCCCAGATCCTCGAGATCAACACGATCCCGGGCCTGACCGAGACCGGCCCGGCCCGCTTCGCCGCCGAGGCGGCGGGCATGGACTTCCAGGCCTTCATCGAGCGCGTGGTGGGTCGCGCGGCGAGCGAGGCCGGCGCAGCGGCCTGACGGTAACCTGCCGGCGCAGGGGCGGGAGAGCTGCGCGTGCGGGGGTGCGTGTTGAGGCGATGGCTGGGGGCAGTGATCGCGGTGGGGGCGATCGGGGCGTGCGCCGGTGCGGCCGGCGCCGACGACGACCCGCAGCTCGCGAGGGCGATCGTGCCGCCGGCGGGGTTCGGGCACGAGTTCTGGTCGAAGGTGCCGGCGCCCACCAGCCTGGCCTTCGGGCCCGATGGGAAGCTGTACGTCACGTCGCTCGACGGGAGCGTCTACGTGATCGGCAAGGACCGCTTCCCGCGCCCGTTCGCCACCGGCCTCACGCAGCCGCTGGGCGTGGTGGTCGCCGACGACGGCAGGGTCTACGTCTCGGACAGCGAGAAGGACGGCGACGGGCTCGCCTGGGGCAAGGTGCTCGTGCTCGAGGACGGCGACGGCAACGGCTCGGCCGACCGGCGCGCCACCGTCGTAGAGCGCCTGCCGAACGGCCGCCACAACACCAACGGCCTCGCCTTCGGCCCGGACGGCGACCTGTACGTGGCCAACGGGAACCGCACCGACGACGGCATCGAGTGCGGGCCGCCCCCGACCCCGGTCGACTGCGGCAACCCCGGCGAGGACCAGCCGCTCTCGGGCTCGCTCATCCGCGTGGACCCGGACGCGCGCGGCGCCACCGCCAGCGACGACATGGTCGTCGCCACCGGCATGCGCAACGTCTTCGACGTCGCCTTCTGGCCGAACGACCGCAGCATCGCCTACCTGCCGACCAACGGCCCCGACGACCCCGCCGCCGACGACGTCCTCTACGCCACCGACGTGGATGACTTCGACGAGCAGCCCCCGGCCGACCCCGAGGGCGAGCCCACCCGCACCCCACGCATCGACGACATGGGCTTCCCCTCCTGCCTCTACAACGCCCACGAGAACGCCGGCGCGGGAGAGGTCGGCGGCCACCACGAGCACGGCAAGAGCCTGAGCCCGATGGACAACCCCAACGCGGCGGTGATCGAGCGCTTCGGTCCCTGCCCCAAGGACAGCGTCCACCGCCCGGTCGCCACCTTCGGCGGCCACGTGAGCGCCGACGGACTGGCCTTCGCACACGGCTCCAGGTTCCCCGGCAGCTACGCCAACGACCTGTTCGTGGCCGAGTGGGGGAACATGTGGGGCGCCGAGGACGGGCACGCCGTTGGCCACAAGATCGTGCGCGTGAACCTCCGCGACGACGGCACGATCGCCCGCGACCACCACGGCATGCCGAGCGTCACCGAGTTCGCCAGCGGCGCGCTCCCGATCGATCTCGCCTTCGGCCCGGACGGCGCCATGTACGTCGCCGACCAGGAGGGCTTCGTGCACCGCATCCCGTGGAACGGGACGACCCCGCCCGCGGCGGACGAGGAGGACCAGGCCCCGCCCCCCGGCGACGACCACGAGCACGGCGGCGGCGGCGACCACGACGACGACACCGAGTGCCCGGCCGGCACCCGCCACGAGCACAACCACGACAGCGGCCGCACCGAGTGCGAGGCGTTCGAGGTCTCCGGCTGGCGCGGCACCTGGGAGCCGGCCACCCAGGACGACGACCCCGAGCCGAGCGAGGGCGACCGCGGCTGGGCATGGCGCCTGCACGACCCCGACCCCGAGGAGGGCGGCGGCCACCACCACGACGGCTTCGACCCCGGCTGCTCGCAGGTCGCGGTGGACGAGCTGGTCGAGCGGATGAAGCGCACCC
This sequence comes from Actinomycetota bacterium, assembly GCA_030861775.1. Classification (GTDB taxonomy): domain Bacteria; phylum Actinomycetota; class Thermoleophilia; order Solirubrobacterales; family Thermoleophilaceae; genus AC-37. The sequence continues at coordinate 1,540 of JALZEZ010000298.1, read as the reverse complement.
TGGCCCGCTTCGACAACGACCCCTGGCGGGCCGGCGCCGACGGCTACTGGATGTATCCGATCGGCTGGAAGACGTACCACATGGTCAACACCTCGCTCTACGGCGACGGCCGCGACGTGGTGCCCGAGCACGTCGAGAGCTTCATCTACGCGATGACCGACGGCGGCCTGAAGGCGATGGGCGGGATGTTCACGCTCGACAAGGAGTGGAAGAAGGTCCCGCCCGAGCGGCTACCGGGCTACCGCGCGAGCAACGGCGAGGTCTGCAGGCTGCCCTGGCACAACCACGTCGAGGAGGAGGGCGCCGCGACCTCCTTCGACCCGGAGGACCCGACCACCAGCAACTGGATGGCCCACGTGTGGGTCCACGGCTACGACGTCTTCGAGCGCGGCACGGACGGCACGGAGGCGAGCGGCTGGTGGTGGCCCTACCGCTCGATCCCGACCTTCTGCAACGACGACGGCGGCTGTCTCTAGCGAGCCAGTCGCGCACGGACCTGGTAGACGCTCGTGAAGCCGGTCTCGAAGCCGTTCCGGGCGGCTCGCAGGTAGAGGCGCCACACGCGGACCCGTTCCTGGCCCGCGAGGCGGGTCGCTTCGTCCAGGCGCGAGTCGAGGCGCGCGGCCCAGTGCCGCAGGGTCTCCGCGTAGTCGCCGGCGAACCCCTCCACGTGCTCGTTGACGAAGCCGGCGCGCTCCAGGGCGAGCAGGGTGCGGGAGAGGTGCAGCGGCTCCGCATCGGGGAAGACGTAGCGCTCGCTGAACTGGCCGGGCTCGGGGTCGGTGTGGCGCAACCGCGCGATCCCGTGGTTCAGCAGGCGGCCGCCCGGCCGAAGCAGCGCCGCCAGGCGCACCGCGTAGTCGTCGATCTGCACCTCGCCCACGTGCTCGACCATCCCGATGCTGGCGATCGCGTCGAACTGCTCGCCGCGCAGGTCGCGGTAGTCGGCCACGCGGATCTCCACCCGGTCGCCCACACCGGCGGCCGAGGCGCGCTCGCGCGCGAGCCTCGCCTGCGGCTCTGACAGCGTGATCCCCACGACCTCTACGCCGTGCCGCGAGGCGGCGTGGATGGCGAAGCTCCCCCAGCCGCAGCCCACGTCGAGGATCCGCTCGCCGGGCCGCAGCCCGAGCTTCGCGCAGATCAGCTCCAGCTTCGCCTCCTGTGCCTCCTCGAGCGTGGTCGCCCCGCGCGAGAAGATCGCGCACGAGTACGTCATCGACTCGTCGAGGAACAGCGCAAAGAACTCGTTCGAGACGTCGTAGTGGTGGGTGACGGCACGCTTGTCGCGGCCGATCGAGTGGCGCTTGCCGGCGGGGCGGAGCTCGACCGACGGCGTGCGCGGGACCTCCTTCAGGGCGCCGGCCCGCACCGCGGCGGCCATCAGGCGCGCCTTGGCCTTGGCGTCGATCGGCGCCGGGCTGTAGCCGTCGAGCATCGCCAGGACCTTGTCGATGTCGTCGACCTCGAGCGCGCCGGACACGTAGGCGCGGCCCAGCCCTAACTGGCCGGGGCTGCGGAGCATGTGGCCGAGCGCGAG
>JALZEZ010000297.1 GCA_030861775.1 Actinomycetota bacterium | reverse complement strand
GCCCTTCCCCGAGTCGGTGCGCGACCCGCTGGTCGGCAACGTCGCGCTGCTGCGCGAGCGCTGCGAGCGGCTGGGCGTGCCGCACCTGGCGGCGCGGGCGCGCGCTGCCGTGGAGGACCTGGCGGGCTGACCCGCCCTGCGGTGCCCGCTTCGGCTGCGCGTGAACGGCGGCTGGGTAGCAACGGCCCGCCGCGGCAGTGGGTGAGAAGCTGACTGAAACTGCACGCATGAAGCAGTTGGCAGCGCTGGTCGCCGTCGGAGGCTGAAGTACCGCGAGGATCGGTAGAGCGGGGGGTAGGCTTGGGGCGTGGCGCACGACTTTTACGTCCTGAGCATGCACAACCTCAGGAGCGCTCATCAGGCGCTTCGGGCCATCTTCGCGAACGACGAGCCGATCCCCGACTGGGAGGAAGGCGACCAGGCGAAGCTCGAGACCTGCTGCGGCTGCACTGAGGCCGGGGCGTTTGGGCTGCAGAAGTACCCGGATCTCCCGAGCAAGTCAGCGAAGCTGTTCTACTCGACCATCAAGACCCACCCTTTTCCAAACGGGAACAAGCGCTTCGCGTTCGCGATCACCCTCGGCTACATCGCGCTTAACGATCACCGGTTGATAGCGCCGGAGGGCGTGGGCTACGAAGTGGCGACGTGGGTCGCCGACTCGGACCCGCATAGCCCCGACGGCGACCCCGACAAGATCATCGCCACGCTCGCGGAGTTCTTCCGCGAGAACATTGTGTCGTTCGACTGGGACGCGTACTCGGCGAAAATGGCCGAGACCGCGGATGAGTCCAGCTAGGTCTTGGCGAGGCGACGAAGGTCGCTCTCGTACCGTCGCGTCTCCTCTACGACCCGCCGCTCGAACTCAGCATCCTTCTCCGCGCGCGATGGCTGCCCGTTCCCGTTCGGGACGTGGCAGACCGGTGGGGTTGGGCGGCGGCGGAAGCGGATCATGAAGTTCCTGATCATGGGTAGGCGACGCTGGAGAAACGTCGCTAGGGGTCGTATCGGCTGGTCTCCTCGGTGGCTTTACGGGCGGTCCTCCGTTCTGGATGAACACGGCCGCGAAGCCTTCGTCGCGGTGGGCTGGCCCTTCAATACTAACCAGAAACGCACCCGGAGTAACTGATTCGGTGCGTTCAACCCGCTACCCTGGCAGGGTAGCGGGTTGTTCTAGGGTCCGCTGCGCCGCGATGAGCGAGATCCAGGCGCGGCGAGTCTTACGTCTCTTGAGGTAGGGGCGGCAACCCATCTCCAAATGGACGTCCACCCGCTGCGCGTGCCTAGCGCCTGCGCGGCAGCACGGCCACCCGCGCCCGCCCCGGCCGGTGCCCGCGCTTGGTGGCCCAGCCGGCCTTGAGCGGTCGGTACACGCGGCGACAGATCGTCGCCCGGCCCGCCCGGTCGCTGATCCGGCGCTTGCCGGCCCAGCCGACCTTCGCCCCGGCGAGCGGCTTGCCGGCCACGGTCACGCGGAAGCGGAAGCAGGTGCGCCTGCCGCCCCTCACCCGGCGCGGGGTCACGGAGAGCCGGATCTGCGGGATCTCGCCCGGCGCGGCCGCCTTCTCGATCGGCTCCTGCACCTGCGGGTTCAGCCGCGCGAGCTTCACCGTGCCCTCGTTGACCAGTGGGTGGTTGACGGCGAAGACGTCGAGGCCGCGGCTCTGGGGCTCGACCGAGTTCACGTCCTCGTCGAAGTTGTTCGAGTAGACGTAGCCGTTGTACCAGTAGGACGACCACGCGGCGGCCTCCAGCGTCTGCTGGTCGGGCGTGACCGTCGAGGGCGGGATCCAGTACGCCACCTGGGTGGGATTCGTGGGGTCGGTGAAGTCGATCACCGAGGTCGAGCCGGCATACCAGGAGCTGACCAGCACGTCCTTGTCGTCGAGCCGCGGCACCACGTTGAAGAGGTGGGCCGTGCAGAACTCGGAGACCAGTTGCTGCGGCAGCTTGTAGCTGCCCTTGAGCACCGGGTTGTCCGGGTTGCTCACGTCGTAGAAGAACAGCCCGCCGTAGGTGTCCTGGCTGCTGAAGCACCCGGGCGAGGCGGCCGCGCCGCCCAGCTCGTCGCCAACCACCATCGTCTTCCCGTCGTTGGAGAAGATCGTGGAGTGGTGGATGTTGATCTCCTCGCTGCGGATCGAGGAGAGGATCTTCGGCTGCTCCGGGTTCGAGATGTCCCACAGCTGCGACTCGGTCAGGCAGGCCGCGCCGGCGAGCTTGCGCTCGAGGAAGACCGTCACGTCGTGGCAGCCGATCGTCTCGCCGGTGCTGGGCGTGCCGAGCAGCTTCGCGCCCGCCGGGTTGTCCAGCGGGACCTCGACCACCGAGATCTTGCGGTGCGTGGCAGCGCTGCAGGTGGGTGTGGCGGGGCCGGGGTTGTAGCGGCCGGCCAGCGGATACGAGAGCACGTAGACGATCAGCCGGTTCCTCGCCAGGTCGGGATAGATCGTGTTGGTGTGCGAGCCGCAGTCGGTCTTGATCGTGGTCAGGAGCTGCGGGTTGGCCGGGTCCTTGACCGAGAGGATCCGGATGCCCTCCCAGTTGGCCTGGTTGCCGGGGGCGTCGGTGGCGCAATGCGACTCGGTCGGCTTGTCCACCGACAGGACCACGATGTCCTCCCAGATCGAGACGTCGCTCTGGTCGCCGAGGCAGACGTGCTGGCCGACCTCGCGCAGCCCGGTGACCGGGTTGGCGATGTCCATGATCCGGAAGCCGCCGGGGGGCGAGGCGTTCGGGCCGGTGCCCTGGTCGAGGTTGCCGAGCAGCAGGCGGTCGCCCCAGAAGGCCATGTCGGTGCCGTTGCGGTACTTGCCGCCGTCGTCGAAGTGGGCGACGAGGCTCATGGCCTGGGCCTTGGTGCCGGGCGGGTCCTGGGCCGGCACCGCGGTGACGGAGCCGAGGACGATCGCCGCCGACGCTACTGCGATTGAGATCGAAAGACGCTTCCTGCGCACGCGCTTACCCCCCTGCCGAGGACCTCTGATCATTCAGTACCCGTCCGAGGGGGGCGATTACACCCGCCTGAGACCCGGGTACGGCAAGGGTATGGAGGCATTCAGCGCGAGCGCGAACCCAGTCCTTCGCTATCTCGCGATCCTCAAGGCCGCGCGGGACTTCGGCCTGGACCAGGACGAGATCGACGCCATCGCCGGCGGCAGCTTCGACCCGCGCCGGACGCGCTGCGACCAGCTCGCCGACGCGTTCGCCGACCTGATCCTGGCCCGGACCGACCTGTAGCCGCTACGCGCCGCCCGAGGGCGCGATGTTGGCGTTGAGCCGGAACACGTTGTCCGGGTCGTAGCGGTCCTTGAGCGCCACCAGGCGGGCGTACTTCTCGGGGCCGTAGACGGAGCGCACCCGGTCCTCGTCGTTGTCCGACGTGAAGTTCAGGTAGGCGCCGGTCGTCGTATGCGGCTCGAGGTCCGCGGCGAGCCCGCGGGCCCACGCGAAGTGGGCGTCGTGGGTCTCCTGGTCGGGCTCCATCCACATGGCGAGCGCGTGGTAGCACCAGCTCACGTCGCGGCGGCCGAGCGCGGTGGCGTCGTCGGTCACACGGCTGATCGCCCCGCCCATCGGCTCCATCAGGAGCTGCGCCATCGGGCCGGCCCGGTTGGCGCCGTGCTCGGTCAGCTTGTCGATCGCCTCGTCGCTCAGCTCCTCGAAGAACTCCGCCTTCATGTAGCCGCGGATGCCCTTCGGGCCCGACGCGTCGAGCATGCTCTGGAGCGCCGTGTAGGGCATCGGCTGGACCATGTCCATCACCGGCTTGGCGAAGTGGCGGATGGGGGCCACCATCCGCTCGCCCTCGGCGTGGTCGCCGGTCCAGCAGATGACGATGCCGACGACCGGCTGGAAGTGCATCTCGGCCGGCACGAACGGCTCCGGCGGGGCGCTGATGAAGGCGACGGCGGCGCCGAGGTCGTCGGGCGCCTCCTCCATGTACTCGCGCATGAAGCGGAGGATGTCCGCGGCCCGGTCCGGCAGGCAGACGAGCTGGCCGCCGTAGATCATCGGGCCCACGTCGTGGAGGCGGTAGGTGAACGAGGTGACGATGCCGAAGTTGCCGCCGCCCCCGCGCAGGCCCCAGAAGAGCTCGGGGTTCTCGGTCTCGCTGGCGGTGACGAGGTCGCCGTCGGCGGTGACCATGTCGGCGGAGAGGAGGTTGTCGGCCGTGAGCCCGCACTTGCGCTCGAGCCAGCCGCTGCCGCTGGCCAGGGTCAGGCCGGCGATGCCGGTGGTCGAGAAGCGCCCGCCCGTGACGGCCAGGCCGTGCTCCTGCGTGGCAGCGTCGAACTCGCCCCAGGTGAGGCCGCCGTCGCTGCGGGCGGTCTTGGCCCGCGGGTCGACCTCGATGCCCTTCATGCCCGTGAGGTCGATCACGATGCCGTCGTCGCAGGTGCCGTAGCCCATCGTCGAGTGGGCGCCGCAGCGGACCGCGACCGCGAGGTCGTTCGCGCGCGCGAACCGCACCGCGGCCTGCACGTCCTCCGTGCTCGCGCAGCGCGCGATCAGGGCGGGGTGGCGGTCGTAGAGCCCGTTCCAGACCATCCGGGCGTCGTCGTAGCCCGCGTCGCCGGACTGGAGGATCGCTCCGCCGAAGCGGGCGGCGAGGTCCTTGACTGCGGCGGCGACGGCGGTGCTCGGCGGCATGGTGCGCTCCTTGCTCGGGCGGTAGGGGTGCACCGTCAACCCTCTAGGCAGGCGCGTGCGCTGTCAAGCCCCCGCTAGGCGGCGCAGTCGCCGGGCGCGGTCGCCGGGGCGCGGCGCGCGGCACGCAGCCGCAGCGGGCGGCCGATCTCCCTGAGGTTGCCGGAGCGGTCGGTGCTGAAGACGACCTGGCGCGCGTCGAGGTAGCCGCGGCGGCGCATCTGGGCGAGCGCGGCGCGCGCGATCCGCACGCGGCGGACCAGGCAGGCGCT
>JALZEZ010000591.1 GCA_030861775.1 Actinomycetota bacterium | reverse complement strand
GACCCGCACCGGTGCGGGTCCGGCGGTCGCGGGCTCGCCGTCTCGCACGAGGAGGCCCTCCTCCAGGCAGCGGCCGGCGAAGGCGGTGAGGTCCGCGTCCCAGCGCTCCCGGTCGAGGTCGTACTCCTCGGCGAGCGCGGCATACGCCGCCGCCGGGTCACGCTCGCCGATCAGAACCGGCCACAGCGCGCTGCCCGCGTCGTCGAGGATGCGATAGCGCTCGCTGTCGAGGTCGAGGATGACGCGCAGTCCCTCGACCTCGACATGGCGTATCGATGGAGCTACGGCGTAGCGCTCCACCAAGTCCGCGTGTGGCGCGGCCGTCGCCTACGGCCTGTACGTGACCATCATGCTGGCGCCCGGGCTGTCGTTGACGTTCTCGCTGACGGCCTCGGTCAGCTCTCCGACATCGCCCACGTCGACGATCTCGGGCGTACGCCAAGCGCGCTTCGGCCGCTCGGCCGAGTCCCTGGACGCCTGCTCCTGCGGAACGTCTCTCCGGTCACGGTCCACGATCTCTCCTCTCGCGAGTGCTTACGCGCCGACAATACACGACCGCACGTCTCTCGCGGGGCTACCCGACGACCACCGCCGCACCGCCGCGGCGGGGGTCGCCGCCGCCGGTCAGCTCGCCGGTCTGGGGGTCGCGCGCCACGGCCTGCACGCCGCCGAAGTAGAGCGAGCGGTTGGCGAAGCGGATCACCGCGCGGCCCTCGGCCTCGAACCCCGCCAGCGCCTCCTCGTCGATCCCCGGCTCGGCCTCCACCGCCCGGCCCTCCCAGTGCACGCGCGGGCGGTCCACCGCGTCCTGGGCCGGCAGGTCGTCGTCGACGACGCCGAGGATCGTCTGGAGGATCGCCGAGCGGATCCGGTTCGAGCCGGCCGAGCCGAGCGCCACCTCCGGCCGCCCCTCGCGCAGCACGACGGTGGGGGCCATCATGCTCGGGATCCGGCGACCGGGTGGATGGCGGTGGAAGCCGAACGGGTTCAGGTCCTCCTCGCCGAGCATGTTGTTCAGGTGCATGCCGGTGCCGGGCACGACCACGCCCGAGCACGACCCGTTCGAGCAGGTCACGCTTGCGCACGCGCCGTCCTCGTCCAGCACGGCTATGTGGGTGGTCGAGCCGAGCCGCGAGGCCGCCTTCTCCAGCGCCTCCTTGGCCAGGAAGCGCTCCAGGTAGCCCTCGGAGTGCAGCCCGCTCACGAACTCGTCGGTCCGCGCCCGGTTGGTCTCGTCCATGACCTCGACCAGCGTGCGAACGTCGGCCTTGCGGTCGAGCTGCTCGAGCAGCGCCAGCGAGTAGGCGATCAGGATCCCGCCCGACGACGGCGGCGGGTTGGTGAGGATCTCGCGGCCGCGATAGCGTGCCCGGGCCGGGTCGCGCTCGACCACCTGGTACGAGCGCAGGTCCTCGCGGGTCAAGAGGCCGCCGCGCTCGAGCACCCACTCGCTGCACGCCGCGGCCACGTCGCCCACGTACAGGAAGCCCGGCCCCTCGGCTCCGAGCCGGTCGAGCAGGTCGGCCAGCTCCGGGTGGCGCATGGTCTCGCCCGCGCGGACCAGCCGCCCGCCGGGCGCGTAGATCGCCGCCGACTCGGGCGTGAGCGTGAGGATCGGCGCCAGCACGTCGTAGAAGGCCTCGCCCATCGGGGTCAGCTCGAAGCCCTCGCGGGCGGTGCGCGCGGCGGCGCCGGTCAGGTCGCCGAGCGTGAGCGTGCCGAAGCGGCGCAGCGCCTGCGTGAGCCCCACCGTCGTCCCGTACACCCCGCACGACGACTCCCCCACGTTGAAGACCTGCACCGCCTCCTTCGAGAAGTGCACGTCCACCGGCACGAGCGCGGCCGGCTCGGCGTCGCCCTCGAGGCCGCGGCCGGGCGCGGCGACGAAGAAGTCGAGCAGGTGGTCCTCGCCCTCCGCCGTGTGGACCAGCATGAACCCGCCGGCGCCCGGGCCGGTGAGCGGCGACTCGGTCACGAACGACATCAGCACCGCCGCCACCGCGGCGTCCACGGCGTTGCCGCCCGCGCGCAGCACGTCGGCGCCGGCCTCCGCGGTCAGCGGGTGCCCGGCTGCGACCACCCCACCCATCGGGGCAGAGGCTAACCCCGCGCTACCCGCGCGGGAGGAACTCAGGGACGTCGATGTCGCTCAGCGCGTTGCCGTTGGGCGAGCCGCCGGCGCCCCGCGAGACGCGCGGCTCCC
>JALZEZ010000590.1 GCA_030861775.1 Actinomycetota bacterium | reverse complement strand
GCGAGGAGCAGCGTGTGCAGGGCCGCGTCGGCGAGCGCCGGGTGCAGGCGGAACTCGCCCGCCGCGGTCTGCTGCTCGGCCCCGAGCGCCACCTCCGCGCACCAGCGCTCGCCGGTCCGGTGGGCGCTCTGGAGCCCCTGGAAGGCGGGGCCGTAGTCGTAGCCGGCGCCGGCGGCGGCGTCGTAGAAGGCATCTACGTCGACCGGCTCGGCGTCCTCGGGCGGCCACGCCTCGGCCGCGAGGCGCTCTAGTTCGGCGTCGAGGTCGGGCTCGGCGTCCGCGGCCAGCGTCCCCGACGCGTGCAGGACCCCGCCGGCGTCGCTCTCGTCGTCCTGCGGGCGCGAGTAGACCTCGACCGTCCAGCGCCCGCCCTCGCCGGCCTCCGAGACCGTCACCTGCAGGGCCACCGCCTCCCGCTCGCCGAGCACGAGCGGGGCCAGGAGGGTCAGGTCCTCGACCACCTCGGCCCCGACCCGCTCGGCGGCCGCCAGTGCCAGCTCGACGAAGCCCGTGCCGGGGAAGAGCACCGCGCCCATGACGGCGTGGTCGCGCAGCCACGGGTGGGTCTCGAGCGAGAGGCGACCGGTGAGGAGCCACCCCTCGCGCTCGCCGGCCAGCCGCACCGCGGCGCCGAGCAGCGGATGCCCACCGGCCAGCTGGCCCGCCGCGGCCAGGTCGCCGACGCCGCCGGCGCCCTCGAGCCAGAAGCGCTCGCGCTGGAAGGCGTAGGTGGGGAGCTCGACGCGGCCGATCCGGCTGTCGTCGAGCAGCGCACCCCAGTCGACGGGGAGGCCGTCGCAGTGCGCGGCGGCGAGGAAGGCGAGCCACGCCTCGCGCTCCGGGGTCTTCGACCCGCGCAGGGTGCTCACGAACAGGCCCTCGTCGCCGGACTGCGCCGCGATCGCCGCCAGCACCGCGTCCGGGCCGAGCTCGAGGAAGCGCGTCACCCCCGCCGACTCGAGGAACCGGACGCCGTCGGCGAACCGGACCGCCTCGCGCACGTGCCGGACCCAGTACTCGGGCGAGCGCGCCTGCTCCTCGGACAGCTCCGCTCCGGTCACGTTCGAGACGATCGGGATCTTCGGCTCGAACAGCTCGACGCCGGCGGCGACCGAGCGGAACTCGTCCAGCATCGGCTCCATCAGATGCGAGTGGAACGCGTGGCTGACCCCCAGGCGCGAGGTCCTGCGCTCCCGCTCTCGCCACAGCCGCCCGAGCTCCGTGACCGCCGCCTCCTCGCCCGAGACGACCACCGCCCGCGGACCGTTCACCGCCGCGATCGCCAGCCGGCCCTCGAACCCCGCCAGGCTCTCCAGGACCTCGTCCTCGGAGGCCTCCACCGCCAGCATCGCCCCGCCCGCGGGCAGCGCGCCCATCAGCCGCGCCCGCTCGGCCACCAGGCGGCAGCCGTCCTCGAGCGAGAAGACGCCGGCCACGTGGGCGGCGGCGAACTCGCCGATCGAGTGGCCGATCAGGTAGTCGGGGGCGAGGCCGAAGCTCTCGGCCAACCGGTGGAGCGCCACCTCGAGCGCGAACAGGGCGACCTGGGTGAAGCGCGTGTCGGAGAGGAGGCCGGCCTCGGGCGTGCCCTCCGCGGCGAACATCACCTCGAGCAGCGGCCGCTCCAGGTGCCGGTCGAGCTCCCCGCACACCTCGTCGAGCGCCTGCGCGAACACCGGGAACTCGCGGTACAGCTCGGCGCCCATCCCGGGCCACTGGGAACCCTGGCCCGAGAACAGGAACGCCACCGGGCCCGAGCCGCTCGCGACACCGCCGACGACGCCGCCCGCGGGCTCGCCGCGCTCCAGCGCACGGAGTCCCGCTACGAGCTCCTCGCGCCCCCCGGCCACGCACACCACCCGGTGCGCGAGGTGCGCACGCCGCAACCCGAGTGCGCAGGCCACCTCATACAGATCGGCCCCGCCCTCCAGGAACGACGCGAGCCTCCCCGCCTGCACGCCGAGCGCACCCGCGCTCGCGCCCGACACGGCAAACGGCAGGAGCCCCTCCGGCCGGTCCTCCGCCGGCGCCCGCTCGGCCGCCGGCGCCTCCTCGATGATCAGGTGCGCGTTGGTGCCGCTGATCCCGAACGACGACACCCCGGCCCGGCGCGGGCGCTCGCCGGCCGGCCAGGCGACCGGCTCGCGCAGCAGCTCGATGGCGCCCACCGACCAGTCGACGTGCGGCGAGGGCTCCTCGCAGTGCAGC
>JALZEZ010000589.1 GCA_030861775.1 Actinomycetota bacterium | reverse complement strand
CGCGCGTTCCGCTCCTGCGACGCCCTGCTCGGCCACGCCCGCACGCAGGCGCTGAAGATCGCCGACCCGTCCGGGCTGCCGGTCCGTCCCCAGCCCGGCGTGGCGTTCCCCGCCGCCGACAGCGGGGCGCGCGGCGAGGGGGCGCCAGCGGCCACGCCGACCTCCGACGCGGTGCCATCGCACTCGACCACCAACGTCCAGGAGGCGGGGGTGGACGAGCCGGACCTGGTCAAGACCGACGGCCGGTTCGTGTTCGCGCTCGCCGGCGGTGCGCTCCGGGTGGTGGACGTGCGCGGGGCGGAGCCGAAGGTCGTCGCCACGCTGAGGCTCGACGGGTTCGCGCAGGAGATGCTGCTCTCCGGCGGGCGGCTGCTGGTGTTCTCCCAGCCCGCGTACGGAACCGGGATCGCCGAGGGCGGGGTGGGCTCGACGCTGACCGAGGTGGACGTCAGGGATCCGGCGAACCCGGCGATCGTCCGCACCCTGGAGCTCGAGGGCAACTACGTGAGCGCGCGGCTGAACGGGACCACCGCGCGCGTGGTGATCGGCTCCTACCCGCGCCCGATCCCGCTGGCCGGGGGCGAGGGGACCGAGCTGCGGCGCCGGCGCGCGGCGATCCGGCGCACGCGCCTGAAGACCTGGGTGCCGCGCTACCGCCTCACGAACGCGCGCACGAAGCGCTCGGTCAGGCGCTCGCTGGTGAGCTGCCGGGCCACCCGCAGGCCGGCGGTCTTCTCCGGGCTGGGGATGCTGACGCTGCTCACGATCGACCTGTCCAAGGGGATCACGCCGGTGGACTCGGACGGGCTGATGACCGACGCCCGCACGGTCTACGGCTCGCCCACCAGCCTGTACGTGGCGAGCGAGCGCTGGGTCGATCCCGGCGGGGACGTCCCGCTGCCAGGCGGCCGCGGCACGACCGTCCACCGCTTCGACGCCCGCGACAGCGACCACACGACCTTCCGCGCCAGCGGCTCCGTGCGCGGCTACCTGCTCAACCAGTTCGCGCTGTCGGAGCACGACGGCGTGCTGCGCGTGGCCACCACCGAGGCGCCGCTCTGGTGGAGCGGTCCCGACACCCGCGAGCGCAGCGAGAGCTTCGTCACCGTGCTCGGCGAGAGCGGCGGCGTGCTCCGCACCCTCGGCCAGGTGGGCGGCCTCGGGCGCGGCGAGCGGATCTACGCGGTGCGCTTCATCGAGGACCAGGGCTACGTGGTTACCTTCCGGCAGGTCGACCCGCTCTACGTGCTCGCCCTCGCCGATCCGTCGGCGCCGCGCGTGGTCGGGGAGCTGAAGATCCTCGGCTACTCGGCCTACCTGCACCCGATCGCCGGCGACCTCCTGATCGGCGTGGGGCAGGACGCCACCGAGGAGGGCCGCACGCGCGGCATCCAGGTGTCGCTCTTCGACGTGTCCAAGCCGTCCGCGCCGGCCCGGCTCGACGCCGCCGCGCTCGGCCAGGGGTCGTCGTCGGAGGCGGAGTTCGACCACCACGCGTTCCTGTGGTGGGCGCCCTCGTCGCTCGCGGTCATCCCGCTGCGGACGTACGACACGGAGCGCGAGACGTTCATGGGGGCGGCCGGCTTCCGCGTGGACCGGGCGAAGGGCGTCGACGAGGCCGGCCGCGTGAGCCACGAGCCCAGGTCCCCGATCCGCCGCTCGCTCGTGGTCGGCGACCGCCTTTTCACGGTCTCCGACGCCGGCATCAAGGCCAGCCGCATCGACACGCTGGGCGACGTGGCGTTCGCCCCCTTCTAAAAAAGGGGTCTGACCCCTTTTTTACGTTGCTGTAACAGTCAGCAGCCCAGCGCGACGTCCAGCCGCGGGGCGCCCAGCTCCGCCGGGAAGTCGTAGTGCCACCACTCGCGGCGGTAGTTGCGGAAGCCCTCGCGCTGAAGCGCGCTCCGCAGGCGCAGCCGGTTGCGCAGGGCCTTCCCGCCGACCGCGGTCGTGGCCGACCTCGAGCTGAACGTGTCGTACTCGGTGCCCATCGCGAGCTCGCGCCCGCTCTCCAGCCTGACGAGCGTGACGTCCACCGCCGCGCCCCTGTTGTGGTTGCTGCGGGCCGCGATCCACCCGTTCAGCAGGTGCGTGCGCCCCGTGCGGCGCGCCCAGCGCACCATGGCGCGGCTGGCCCTCGCCGGGCGGTAGGCGTCGTACACCTTCAGCCCGAGGCCGTCCGCGCGCAGCCGCTCCTCGGCGCGAGCC
>JALZEZ010000068.1 GCA_030861775.1 Actinomycetota bacterium | reverse complement strand
AGGTCCTCGTCGTCGGCCTGTCTGGGCTCGAAGCGGCGGCCGCCCCGCGGCTGGTCCTTCTTGCCGCCTGTCGCGTCGTCCTTCTCGCCGCCTGTCGCGTCGCCCTTCTCGCCCCGGCCGGTGGGGTCCGGGACCCCCTCGGTGTCGGGCGGGTCGTCCATCTTCTTGGTGTCGCGCGGGGGCAGGAACGGCTCGCGGTCGCGCGGCTTCATGCCGGCCTCGATCTGGCGCCCGCGCTCGAGCTCGGCGTTGAACTCCGCGCCGAGCAGCACGGCGATGTTCGAGACCCAGAGCCAGACCAGGAACGTGATCACGCCGCCGAGCGCGCCGTAGGTCTTGTTGTACGAGCCGAAGTTCGCCACGTAGAACGCGAACGCGACCGAGGCCACGATCCACACCGCCACGGCGAACAGCCCGCCGGCGGTGATCCAGCGGAACCCGGGCTGCTTCACGTTCGGCGCGGCCCAGTAGAGGAGCGCGAACAGGAAGCTGACGATCACGAGCAGGACCGGCCACTTGGCGATGCTCCAGACGGTCACCGCCGTGTCGCCCAGGCCGAGCACGTTGCCCGCCTGCTCGGCCAGCCCGCCGGTGAACACCACGGCCACGGCGCAGACGACCGTGCCCAGCACCAGCGCCAGCGTCACGCCCACGCGCACGGGCGCGCTCTTCCAGATCGGACGCCCCTCCTCGACCTCGTAGATCGCGTTCGAGGCGCGCATGAACGCGGCCGTGTACCCGGAGGCCGACCACAGCGCCACCGCCAGGCCGGTGACGAACGCGAAGCCGGCCGCCCCCTGGTTCTCCTGGAGGTTCGTGATCGCGTTCGTGAAGATCTCCTGGGCGGGGCCCGGCGCGACCTGCCCGAGGTTGTCGATCAGCGGCTGCGTGGCGGACTCGCCGATCAGCCCGAGCAGCGAGACGATCACGATCAGCGCGGGGAAGATCGCCAGCACCGCGTAGTAGGTGAGCGCGGCCGCCCAGTCGGTCAGGTTGTCCTCGCGGAACTCCTTGACGGTCCGCTTGGCGACGTCGATCCACGATCGCTTCTCGAGCTGACCGGGATGATCCGGGGTGCTTGGCTGGGGGCTCTTCATGCCTGTGGGGTACCCGACCTCCTCACGCGGTATACGTTTGTCGGCGTGAAACTGCTCTTCATCCCGTTCAGCGTCTTCAGCGGCCTGCTCGCCGGGTTCGTGGGCAAGAAGCTGTTCGAGCAGCTCTGGAGCGTGGTCGACGACGAGGAGCCGCCCGAGTCCGAGCACCGCGAGGCGACCTGGGGGAAGGTCGTGGCGGCGGCGGCGCTCCAGGGGGCGATCTTCCGGGCCACGCGTGTGGCCGTCGACCGCGGCTCGCGAAGCGCCTTCGAGAGCATCACGGGCACCTGGCCGGGCCAGGACCGGCCCGACCCGGAGTAGGGCACGCGTGCCAGGGCTAACGCCGCGTTAGTCACCTCAACATTGTCTTAACAGCGGTTCTCGCGGGACCAACGAAAGTGCCGCAATTCTCAGCCTCGGTCCGGTAGATTTCCGCGCCCTGTAAGCCCATCGGGGCCGCTTCCTGCGGCGGCCCGAGGCGCCTCGGGAGGAGTCAGGGCATAGGGATGCGATCGTGAGCGTTGCCGGACGCGTTGCCGCCGTTGGAGCGGTCCTCGTCGCGATCGTGATCGTGGCCTTTCTCCTGTTCGCCGGCGGCGGGGGCTACAAGGTCACGGCCGAGTTCCTGAACGCGGCCCAGCTCGTCAAGGGCAACCAGGTGATGGTCGGCGGCACGCCGGTCGGCTCGGTCGAGAACATCGAGATCACCGAGGATGGCCGCGCGCAGGTCGAGTTCGCGATCGAGAAGTCGGAGTACGAGGACCTCCCGGTCGAGACCCAGATCGTCATCCGCCAGGCCTCCCAGTCCGGCATCGCCAACCGCTACCTCGAGCTCCAGCTCCCGCCGGAGGACAAGCGCTCCGGCAAGAAGATCGAGGACGGCGGCCGGATCCCGACGACGAAGACAACCACCACGGTCGAGCTCGACGAGCTGTTCAACACGCTCGACCCGGACACCCGCGACGCCGTCACCGCCTTCTTCCGCGGCTCGGCGAAGATGTTCAAGGACAAGGAGCAGCAGCAGCGCGAGGTCTTCCGCTACCTCAACCCGGCGTTCTCGACCTCCAGCCGGCTGTTCAACGAGCTGAACCGCGACAGCCCGCTGCTCGCCGACTTCCTGAAGGACTCCGAGCAGCTCGTCACCGCCGTGGCCGAGCGCCGTGACGACCTGGCCGCGCTGATCGGCAACGCCAACCGGACCTTCGGCGCGCTGGCGTCCGAGCGCGCCGCGCTCCAGGAGGCGATCGGCCGGCTCCCCGACTTCATGCGCACCACGAACACGACGTTCGTGAACCTGCGCGCCGCGCTCGACGACGTGGACCCCCTCGTCGACGCCTCGAAGCCGGTCGCCCGCAAGCTCGAGCCGTTCCTGGACGAGCTGCGCCCGCTCGCGGCCGACGCCCGCCCGACGATCCGCGACCTCAGCAACACGCTGCTGCGCAGGGGCCGCGACAACGACCTGCTGAACCTTCAGAACACCCTCCCGGGGCTGGCCGAGGCGGCGCTCGACACGAAGGAGCGGCGCCCGAACTTCGGCGGCGGGGCGGTCAGCGTCGGCGAGACGCCCGGCGCGTTCCCGACGACCGTCGACGCGCTCGAGGACGCGGCTCCGGTCATCGCGCACGGCCGCCCGTACACGCCGGACCTGATCGGCTGGTTCGACGACTTCTCTACCAGCGGCCCGTACGACGCCCAGGGCGGCATGTCGCGCGCGCAGGTCGTCTTCAACGTCCAGAACATCCTCGGCGCGACGCCGTCGCTGATCCCGCTCGAGCAGCGTGACCAGGTCTTCGGCGACCTGGCCAAGACGGGCCAGTTCAAGCGCTGCCCGGGCGCCGCCGAGGAGGCCGCGCGCGACAACTCGAACGTCTGGTCGGCGGAGGAGCAGCAGCAGCTCGACTGCAAGGAACAGGACCGAGCCACGGGGCCGCAGCAGTGATGCGCCGGATCGTCATAGGGCTCTCCCTCGTGGCCGTGTGCGCGCTCGCGGTGGTCGGCACGGGCGCCGACGACGACGGCCCGAAGGGCAAGGAGATCCGGATCGCGTTCGACAACGCGTTCGGCCTCACCACGGGCGGCGACCTCCGCGTGGCCGGCGTGCGCGCGGGGGAGACCACCGAGTTCAAGACCTCGCGCGGGCCCGAGTGCCAGAACGAGGAGACGAAGAACCTGCCCGCGCGCACGTGCGCGCTCGTGATCGCGAAGATCACCGAGGACGGCTACAAGTCGTTCCGCACCGACGCGCAGTGCGACATCCGCCAGCAGTCGCTGATCGGCGAGTACTACGTGGACTGCCAGCCCGGCGACGACCCTCAGGAGCAGCCCAAGGGCAGGCCGATCCCGGTCCAGCGCACGACCTCGACGGTCCCGACCGACCTGGTCAACAACGTCCTGCGCCGTCCCTACCGCGAGCGCTTCCGCCTGATCCTGGCCGAGCTCGGCACCGGCCTAGCGGGCCGGCCCCAGGACCTCCAGGAGGTCCTCCGCCGCGCCCACCCGGGCCTGCGCGAGACGCGCAAGGTGCTCCAGATCCTCGGCGACCAGAAGGAGATCATCCGGGACTTCATCCAGGACTCGGACACGGTCGTGGGCGAGCTGGACGACAAGCGCCGCGAGGTGGCGCGCTGGATCCGCGAGGCGGGCGAGACGGCCGCGATCTCGGCCTCGCGCCGCGACGCGATCGCCGCGGGCTTCCAGCGCCTGCCCACCTTCCTCGACGAGCTCGAGCCGACCATGGCCGAGCTGGGCGAGCTGACCGACGCCCAGACCCCGCTGCTGCGCGACCTCCAGCGCGCGGCGCCGAGCCTGAACGAGTTCCTGACCCGGCTCGGGCCGTTCACCGAGGCGTCGCGGCCGGCGTTCCGCTCACTGGGCGAGACATCCCAGGTCGGCATCCGCGCCTTCAACGAGAGCAGCGAGGAGATCGCCGAGCTGCGCCGGGTGGCGAGCGGCGCGCGCGGGCTGGGCAAGCCGCTGCGCCAGTTCCTGGAGCAGGCGGACAACCGCGCAATGGCGATCGACAACGACCCGCGCGCCGCCGAGAGCGCGCCGCCGCCGCCGGACAAGAACGCGATCGCGAACACGCCCGGGCCGCGGAAGGGCTTCACCACGATGGAGGCCGTCCTCAACTACATCTACTGGCAGACGCTCGCGATCAACCAGTTCGACGAGACGAGCCACATCCTCAGGACCGCCAACTTCATCATCGAGGACTGCTCCGACTTCCAGAACGACCTGCGCACCCCGGAGATGGGCGGCACCGCGGAGCAGGACGAGATCCGCAAGCGATGCAACAGCTACCTCGGTCCGTACCAGCCCGGGGTGACCGATCCGGACCCGACCGATCCGGACGGCGGCCGGCTCGGCTTCCCCGAGGGCCAGGACGGTGGAGCCGGCGAGACCTCCCCGCCGCCCTCGTCGTTCAGGCGCACCCGTCCGTCGAAGGCGGGCGAGCGCCGCAGCGCCGGTGACCCGGCCGCCCTTCCGCTGCCCGGCCAGTTCGACCCGTCGGTCCCCCACGTGACGCTTCCGCCGGCGCTCCAGGAGCTGGTCGACGAGCTCCGCAACGGCGGCTCCGACGCCGCGCCCAGCACACCCGCGACCGAGCAGATGCTCGACTTCCTCCTGGCGCCATGAGAGGTCGCGGAGCAGCCTCGATCGTCGCTAGCCCGGTCCTGATCGGGGCGGTCACCACGCTGATCGTGATCGTCGCGGTCTTCCTCGCGTACAACGCGAACCAGGGCCTCCCGTTCGTCCCGACCTACAACCTGCGGGCGGAGGTCACCGGCGGGCAGAACCTGGTCAAGGGCAATGAGGTCCGGGTCGGCGGCTTCCGCGTCGGCGTGGTGGACCAGATCGGCACCGGGACGAAGATGATCGACGGCCAGCCGCGCTCGATCGCCGTGCTGCGGATGAAGCTCGACAAGAAGGTCGAGCCGCTCCCGAAGGACACGACCGTGCTGGTGAGGCCGCGCTCCGCCCTCGGCCTGAAGTACGTCGAGCTGACGGTCGGGAAGAGCAAGGAGAACTACCTGGCCGGGGACACGATCCCGCTGGCGCAGTCCAAGGTCGCGGTCGAGTTCGACGACCTGCTCAACACCTTCGACTTCGAGACGCGCCAAGCCGCGCAGGACGCGACCGCCGGCTTCGGCGACGCGTTCGCGGGCCGCGGCGCCGACGTCAACACGGCGATCCAGAGCCTCGCCCCGTTCTTCCGCTTCCTCGGGCCGGTGATGGCCAACCTGTCCGACCCCGAGACCGAGCTCGACGAGTTCTTCAAGCAGATCGGCCGCGCCGCCGGCGAGGTGGCCCCGGTGGCCGAGGTGCAGGCGCGCCTGTTCACGGAGATGGCGGACACGTTCGAGGCGATCGGGCGCAACCCCGACGCGCTGCGGGCCACGATCGAGGGCGGCCCGCCGACCCTCGACGTCGCGATCTCGAGCTTCCGCGCGCAGCGCCCGTTCCTGGCCGACTTCGCGGACCTCTCGCGGCGGCTGCGACCCTCGGCGCGCGTACTGCCGACCGCCCTGCCGCGCCTCAACGCGGCCTTCCGCGTCGGCACGCCGATCGTGCGCCGCAGCGTGATCCTCAACGAGGAGACGACCAAGGTCCTCGAGGCGGTCGAGGACCTGGTCCAGGACCCGAACACGCTGGTCGGCCTCAAGGACCTGACCACGCTCGTCCGCTCGGCCGGCCCGCTGTTCACCTACCTGAGCCCGTTCCAGACGGTCTGCAACTACGGGACCTACTGGTGGAACGGCCTCGGCAGCCACATCTCCGAGGGCACCCCGAACGGCACCGCCCAGCGCGTGCTCGTGAAGACCGACAACTCCGAGTCCGACAACCGCCAGACGGACTTCGGCGACCGCCCGGACGACCTGCCCGCGAACGTCGATCCCACCGGCGCCAAGAACGCCGCGGGCGACAACCTCATGGTGCACCACGGGCAGCCGTACACGCCGGCGATCGACGCGCAGGGGAACGCGAACTGCGTCACCGGCAACTGGGGCTACCTCGACCGCTACATCGGCGGCCCGAACGGCCGCTCGGAGGGCCGCTACCCGCCGGTCAACGGCAGTCCCGACCCGGGCACCGGCAACTTCGACACGTGGGAAGGCGATCACGGTGGCGGTAGCCACGTCGTCGTCGAGAACGACAGCCCGTTCCTGTACGGCCCCACGTTCACCGGCCGCAAGCACCTGAAGGACGTGCCCTGATGGCCGGCGGACGCGACCCACGCGATCCGGGCATGAGCCCCCTCAAGGCGGGCCTGCTCGCGGGCATCGTGATCCTGGTCTTCTCGTTCTTCGGGTTCTCGCGCCACAACCCGTTCTCGGACCCGTACAAGCTGACGGCGACGTTCCAGAGCGCCAACAACCTCCAGCCGAAGTCGCCGGTGCGGGTCGCCGGTATCGACGTCGGCAAGGTCACCAAGGTCGAGCCGCTGCCGGGCGGTACCGGAGCCGCGCGCGTGGAGATGGAGATCCAGAAGAAGGGCCTCCCGATCCACGAGGACGCGCAGCTCAAGATCCGGCCGCGCATCTTCCTGGAGGGCAACTTCTTCGTCGACCTCCAGCAGGGCACGCCGGACGCGCCGGTCATGGAGGACGAGGGCAAGATCCCGGTCCAGCAGACGGCGACTCCCGTCCAGTTCGGGCAGCTCCTCACCGCGCTCCAGCGCGACACGCGCAGCGACCTCCAGACGTTCTTCAAGGAGTACGCGCGCGAGGGCCTGGGCAACGGGGGCGCGGAGGCCTACAACAGGTCGCTCACGCACGCGCCCGAGGCGCTGCGCAACGCGTCGATCGCCAACGAGGCGTCGCTCGGGGAGCGGCCGCACGACCTCTCGCGGCTGCTGCGCGGCCAGCAGCGGCTCTCCGAGGCGCTCACCGCGAGCCCGGAGCAGCTCAAGGACCTGATCACGAACCTGAACCTGACCGCGGAGGCGTTCGGGCGCAACGACGCCGCGCTCCGGGCCACCGTCCCGGCGCTGCGCGACGTGCTGCGCGTCGGCCAGCCCGCGCTCGTCTCGCTGAACGACGCCCTCCCGACCCTGCGCGCGTTCGCGCGCGACGCCACGCCGGGCGTGCGCTCCTCGGGGCCGACGATCGACGCCTCGATGCCGTTCATCCGCCAGGCCCGCCTGCTGGTCCGCCGCGAGGAGCTGCGCGGGCTGGCCGCGGACCTGCGCCGCGCGATCCCCGACCTCGCGCGCGTGAACAGGGACACGATCCCGCTGCTCGACAACCAGCGCGCGCTGAGCGCCTGCACGAGCGAGGTGCTCGTGCCGTTCGCGCAGACCCCGATCAACGACCCCGACTTCGCGGGCCGCGACCCGGACGCCTCCGGCCAGCCGTTCTACAAGCAGGCGCCGCGCGGGCTGGTCGGCCTGGCGGGCGAGAGCCGGATCAACGACGCGAACACCCCGATGTTCCACGTCCAGTTCTCGAGCGGCCCGGCGAACCTGCTCGTCTACAACGAGGCCGGCGAGCAGACGTTCGCGGGCGTCTCGAGCCCGCCCGAGGGCGTGCGCCCGGCCCGGCCCAGCAAGCGTCCGGTCTTCCGTCCCGGGATCCCGTGCGAGACCCAGGAGCCGCCGGACCTCAACGCCCCCGGCGGGCCGCCGGACCAGATGTTCGGCCCGACCGGGAACCTGCTCCCGAGCACGATCCCGCCGGGCCTGCTCCCGCCGCTGCCCAAGCGGATCGCGAACGCGCCGCGCGAGCAGCAGCTCCAGCTCGCCTGGATCCAGGAGTGGGCGCGCCGCAAGGCCGCCGGCAAGTCCACGCCGGACCCGATGGCGTTCTCCGTGAAGAGCTACCCACGCGAGCTGCGCAAGGCCGGCCTGGCCACCACGTCGAGGGGCAAGATCTACGAGCGCGGCGACGAGAAGGCGAAGGAGAAGGCCGACGCCGAGGATCAGGGGGCCGTCCGATGATGCGCTCCATCCGCAAGCACTTCCGCGACTTCATCGCGGTCTTCGTCCTGGCCATTCTCTCGATCGGCGTGGGCGCCTACATCATCTCCCAGCAGGAGGCGCGGCCCTACTTCCCGATCGTCGAGAAGAGCCCCTACAACGTCAAGATCGAGTTCTCCGACGCGCAGGCCGTGATCCCCGGTCAGGGCCAGACGATTCGCGTGGCGGGCGTCGAGGTCGGGAAGATCGGCAAGGTCGAGCCGAAGAACGGCGTGGCCCGGGTCACGATGATGCTCGACCGGCGCAAGATCGAGAACGGCGAGCTGAAGGTGCTCTCGGACGCCACCGGCCAGCTCCGGCCGCGCACGGGCCTGAAGGACATGTTCATCGAGCTCGACCCGGGCACGACCGGGCGCGAGCTGAAGGAGGACGAGGTCATCCCGGTCGAGAACACCGAGCCGGACGTGGACCCGGACGAGGTGCTGTCGGCGCTCGACGCGGACACCCGCTCCTACCTCCAGCTCCTGATCAACGGCCTCGGCAAGGGCCTCGACGGCCGCGGCAAGGACCTGAACGCGACCTTCAAGGCGCTCGCGCCCACCAACCGCGACCTGCGCCGCGTGACCGAGGCGGTCGCCTCGCGCAAGCGCGAGCTCAAGCGCCTCATCAACAACTACGGCAACCTCACGAACGCCCTCGCCGAGCGCGACGGCGACATCCGCCGGCTGGTCACCGCCTCGAACGCGACGCTGTCGGCGTTCGCGCAGGAGAACGAGAACATCGCCGGCTCGATCGCGCGCTTCCCGAGCGCGCTGCGCCAGACCGAGGAGACGCTGGCGAAGGCCCAGGCGTTCAGCGAGGTCCTCAAGCCCGCGCTGAACTCGCTGCGCCCGGCCTTCCGGCAGCTCGACGTGGCCAACCGCGAGGTGCTGCCGTTCGTGCGCGAGGCCGAGCCGATCACCCGCAAGCAGATCCGGCCGTTCGTGCGGGTCGCCCGGCCGTACCTGAGGAACCTGACGCCGGCCGCGCGCGACCTGCGGATCGCGGCGCCGGACCTCTCGGACTCGCTCTACGAGCTCAACCGCTTCTTCAACATGGCGGGCTACAACCCCAACGGGCGCGAGCCGCTGCCGCAGAGCCAGGCCGCGGCGCGCGACCGCGACGAGGGCTACCTGTTCTGGGCCGGCTGGGTCGCTCAGAACACGGTCAGCCTGTTCTCGACGTCCGACGGCCAGGGGCCGTTCCGCCGCGCGTACTTCGGCACCACCTGCGACCTCATCCGTGAGAACGTCGCGCACACCCCGGCGTCCGGGATCCTGTTCGGCTTCAACGAGCTGCTGGCGCCGACCGGGCTCTGTGCGGGAGGGGGGACGAACCCCTAATGCCCAAGGAAACCCCCAGCGTCGGCCGGCTCGCCGCGATGACGGTCTTCGCGCTGACGTGCTTCGGCCTGCTCCTGTTCCTGTGGCTCTCGTTCGGCGGCGCGGTGCCGCTCAAGCCGAAGCCGTACGAGCTGACCGTGCCCTTCCCCGAGGCGACCACGCTGGCCGAGCAGGCCGACGTCCGCATCGCGGGCGTGAACGTGGGCAAGGTCCAGAAGAAGGAGCTCGACAAGGGCGGCAGCCGGACCACGGTCACGCTCAACATCGACCGCAAGTTCGCGCCGATCCCGAAGGACTCGCGGGCCATCCTGCGCCAGAAGACGCTGCTGGGCGAGACCTACGTCGAGCTCACGCCGGGCCACAAGTCCTCGGGCGAGCTGAAGGACGGCGGGGAGGTCGGCATCGGGCAGGTGGAGCCGACCGTCGAGCTCGACGAGATCCTGCGGATCTTCAGCCCGGAGACGCGCGATGCGTTCCGCGACTGGATCCAGCAGTCCTCGCGCGCGATCGAGGGGCGCAGCCAGGACCTGAACTTCGCGCTGGCCAACCTGGCCGGCTTCGCCGAGGACGGCGCGGGCGTGCTGAAGGTGGTCGACGACCAGCGCGCGGTGGTCAAGCGGCTGGTGAAGAACACCGGCGTGGTGTTCGGCGCCCTGACCGAGCGCGACGGCCAGCTCCGCGACCTCATCGTCAACTCCGAGCGGACGTTCTCGGCCACCGCCGCGCAGCAGGAGAACCTGGCTCGCGTGTTCGAGATCTTCCCGACCTTCCTGGCCGAGTCGCGGCTCACGCTCGCCCGGCTCCAGGACTTCGCGCGGGACACCCGCCCGCTCGTCAACGACCTCAAGCCGGTGGCCGACGACCTGGGCCCGACCGTGGTGGACCTGAGCTTCCTCGGCCCGGACCTCGAGAACCTCTTCCGCCGCCTCGAGCCGAACATCGACGCCGCCCCGCGCAACCTGCCGCAGGGCGCGCGCTTCGTGCGCGGCGCCCGGCCGCTGTTCCGCGCGCTGCACGTATTCCTGCCCGAGCTCAACCCGGTGATCTCGTACGCGAACTTCACGCAGGATCCGATCGCGCACTTCTTCACCCTCGGCGGCGCGGCCACGCAGTACCAGCTCCAGCCCGGCCAGGGCAACGTGCCGCGCTACATGCTCGCCTTCGCCGGCGCGATCAACGGCAACAGCCTCTCGCTCCAGACCCAGCGGCCGCGCAACGACCGCGGCAACGCCTACATCGCCCCGAACAACTACCGCCGCGCCGTGAGGTTCGGCGTGCCCGAGAGCTTCGACTGCAAGCCGGACCATCCCGACGGCGACGGCGTGACCGGCGGCACCTACGGCCGCAAGGACCCGGTCGACGAGTCCGGGACCGAGCTGCCGCCGTGCGCGGTGCAGCCGCCGTCGCTCTGGGACGACAAGCACTTCCCGCGGCTCGAGCGCGGCAAGGCGCCGCTGGTCGAGGCACCGTTCGGGATGCAGGGCAACGCCCCGGCGCGCGCGCCGTAGCCTCCAGCGACCGGGCCGGCGGCGGCGACGGGCCCGGCCCGCCGCACCGGTAGGCTCCGCGCATGTCGGTCGAGACCCAGGCGGCGTCCGAGCAGGCCTCGCTCCACGGCGGCCGGATCGTCGCGCGGCGGCTGCGAGCGGCGGGGGTGTCGAAGCTCTTCACGCTCTCCGGCGGGCACCTGTTCTCGATCTTCGACGGGTGCCGGGAGGAGGGGATCGACATCGTGGACGTCCGGCACGAGCAGTCGGCGGCGTTCGCGGCCGAGGGCTGGGCGAAGGCCACGCGCGAGCCGGGGGTCTGCGCACTCACGGCCGGCCCGGGCGTGACCAACGGCATGAGCGCGATCGCCTCCGCGCAGGCGAACTCGTCGCCGATGGTGGTGCTCGGCGGGCGGGCCCCGTCGATGCGGTGGGGGATGGGCTCGCTACAGGAGATCGACCACGTGCCGTTCGTCGCCCCCCTGACGAAGCTCGCTCGCACGGCCGAGCCGACCGCCGCGATCGCGGCGCTCGTGGACGAGGCCATGCGCACCGCGGCCGAGCCGCCCACCGGCCCGGCGTTCCTCGACTTCCCGCTCGACCACGTGTTCATGGAGGGGCCCGCGGACGACGCCGGTGCCGTCGCCCTCCACGACCCGCTCGCCGCGCCCGCGGCCG
>JALZEZ010000296.1 GCA_030861775.1 Actinomycetota bacterium | reverse complement strand
GCGTGGAGCAGCCAGCCGAAGGCGAAGAACAGCAGGTGGTAGGCGAACGGCTCGGCGTGCGGGGTGATCTCCGGCGGGACCGCCGCCGTCCAGAGCGAGGCGGGCCAGAGCACGATCGCCGTGAGCGGGACGAGCACGGCGAGCACCAGCCACGGCGAGGCCACCAGCGCCGCGAACGCGCCTCGGCCGCGGCCGGCCGCGCCCTGCGCGCGCGCCAACGCCGCACGCACGGCCAGTACCACGGCGCAGTACATGAGCAGGTACCACAGGAACCACAGGTGGTGGAGGTCCTGGGTGAACAGGACGCCGGCGTCGACCGGCGGCGGGTCGCCGCCGCGCAGGTTCTCGCCCCACAGTGTGAGCGCGTTGAGGACCGGCCCCATCACGAGCCAGCCGGCCAGCAGCGGCACCCCGATGCGGACGAGCCGCCCGCGCGCGAACTCGCTCGCCCCGGAGCGCTCGACCACCAGCGCCCCGAAGAAGCCGGACATCACGAAGAACACCGGCATCTGGAAGTCGTGCGCCACGGCGGTGAGCCAGCGCAGCCCGCTCTTGTACGGCTCGACCGCCGCGTCGGCGAAGCCGCGCGCGACCATCCCCACGTGGAAGAGGATCACGACCAGGATCGCGAACGCGCGCAGCGCGTCGAGATCGTGGAAGCGTGCCCTGGGCGCGTCGCGCTCGCGGGCCTGCGCGGTGGGCGCGTCGGCGGTCATCGCTCCTCGATCCAGCCCCACATGACGCCCACGCCCCAGAACGGCTCGTCCTCGGGGTTCTCGTCGGCGGGCGGGGAGTGCGTCACGTAGCCGGCCCCCTCGAGCAGCTCGCGCACGGCCCGCCTGGGATTGTCCTGCGGGCACATCAGCGAGTGGTACTCGAGCACCACCGCGCGCGGCCGCGCCCGGGCGAAGCGCGGGTCGCCGAGGATGGCCCACTCGCCGCCCTCAATGTCGATCTTCAGCAGGTCCACGTCGTCGAGCCAGCGGAACACGTCGACGGCCGGGACGGTCACGGTCCCCTCGACCTCGACCTCGCCCTCGCGCGCGAGCCGCGAGTTGCTCCCGCGCCCGCCGTAGAAGCGGAGCTCGCCGTCCTCGTTGGAGGCCGCGGCCTCGATCAGCTCCCAGCGATCCTCGAGCCCGTTCAAGCGGATCGCGGCGCGCATGGACGCCGCGTTGTCGGGGTCCGGCTCGAAGCCGACCACGCTCGCTCCGGGATAGGTGGCAAGCGTGTGGATCCCGAAGAAGCCGACGTTGGCCCCGAGGTCCACGACGCGGCGCGGCTCGCGGCCGATCATCGTCACCAGCGGGCGCGGCGGCGTGTACTCGCCGGCCCGGATCACCTCGTGCAGGGCCCAGGGGTCGTACCTGCCGTGGCGGACCACCACCCGCAGCCCGGTGGTGCGCAGGCGGTAGGTCCCGCGCCCCGTTCCGCCGAGCCCCTCGCGCAGCGCGAACAGGCGGCGTTCGCGCACCATCTCGCCGTACCACAGCCCCCCCTTGAAGCGGCGGAGGCTCGGGCGCCGCTGGATCCGCCTCACGCCGGCCGCTCCCGCCACTCGACCGCCATGCGCCGGGCCAGCAGGAACAGCGCGGCGAGCATCCCGAGCCACGTCGCGAGCATGACCGCGACGTACACGTACGTCGGCGCGTCCGCCTCCCACGGGGCCAGGTAGAAGAGCGCCATCGGCACCGCCACCGCGAGCTGGAGCGCCGCCGCCGCGCGCAGGTAGCCGGCCATCAGGAAGAACGGGAGCCCCCAGATCAGGTACTGGAAGAAGAACGCCGGCGCCAGCGTGAGGACGGCCAGCCACAGCAGCGAGGCCCCGACCGCCGGCCGCGGCCGGAAGCGCAGCACGAACGCCAGCACGGTGGCGATGATCGCGTAGCCCAGCACCGACGTGCGGTCGACCAGGCGCTCGGTCGGTCCGGAGTAGTCCGGCGCCGCGGCCTCGCTGCCCTTCAGCCAGCTCTCGGCCAGCTCGGGCTGGACCGCCAGGCTGAGGCCTCCGATGCCGGGGAAGCCGTGGTAGTCGCGCAGCGCAGCGTCCACGTAGTCGAACGAGGCGATCAGGAACGGCGCGAGCACCGCCAGCGGCACCGCCGCCGCGGCCGCCCCGAGCGTGACCAGCTCGCGCCACGAGCGCACCCACGGCAGGAGCGGGATCAGCGCGAAGATCGGGACGGTCTTGATCGCCGCGCCGAGCCCGATCAAGAGGCCGGCGTAGAGCGCGCGGCGCTCGCCCTCGACCCGCTCCCACACGACGTACGCGAGCACGGCGGGGAGGATCGCCACCGCGTCGATCTGGCCGTGGTGGCCGGAGACCAGGGCGAAGACCGGGCCGAGCACGACCAGCGCCGCGGCCGCGAGCCGGATCCGCTCGCTCGCCCCCCTCAGGCCGAGGTAGTGCTGGACGGCCCAGGCGAGGGCCGCGTCGGCGGCGATCGCCGGAAGCCGGACGAGCGTGGCGAAGGCCTGGTCGCTGCCCCCGTCGAGCGCCCCCGCCAGTGCCACCCAGGGGAAGAAGCCGGAGGCGTACGGCCAGTGGAAGTTGCCGAGGTTCACGTGCTCGTAGACGTCGATGCCGTGGTCCGCGAGCGAGTCGCGCAGGATGCGGAACGAGGCCATGTCGTAGGCGTGGCCGTCCGTGATCAGCGCGACGACCAGCCGGGCGACCACCCCGGCCGCGACCAGCAGCACGAGCTTGCGCCGCAGGCTCATCGGGCCCGCTTGAGCTCCGCCGTCACCGAGCCCACGACGCGTGCCGCGTAGCTCGCCCGCGCGAGCGCGGCGAGGCTGCGCCCGTCGCCGCCCGCCAGCGGCGTCTCGTCGAGGCCCAGCCGCCGGAAGGCGCGGCGCCCGCTGAGCAGCCCGCCCGGGTGGCGCCAGGCGCGCTCGGCCAGTCCCAGCCGGTGCCAGGCCTGGTTGGCCGAGTAGCCGTGGCGGTAGGAGCGCTTGAGCAGCGGCAGCAGGCGCTCCTCGGCGCGGTGCTCGATCACCGCGTCGGGGCAGAAGTCGAGGCCGTAGCCCGCGTCGCGCGCGCGCAGGCAGAAGTCGGCGTCCTCGCCGATGTGGTGCCAGGCGGGGTCGAGGCCGCCGACCGCGTCGAACGCCTCGCGGGCCACCAGCAGGTTCGCGGTGGCGGCCCAGCCCTGCTGCGTGACCCACGCGCCCTGGCCGAAGCGCCACAGCCGCTCGAAGCGCTCGATCGCGTTCGGAGGCTCGGCCGTGCTCGTCACGACCTCACCCGCGACGAGCGGCGCCCGCGGCGCGCAGGCCAGGAGCTCCTCGAGCCAGCGCTCGCGCGCGACGCAGTCGGCGTCGGTGAAGGCGATCAGGCCCGCCTCCGCGGCCGCCACGCCGGCGTTGCGCGCACGCGAGCGGTTGGGGATCGGCTCGTGCACCACGCGGGCCCCGCGCTCGCGGGCCACCGCCGCCGTGTCGTCGCGCGAGGCGTTGTCCACCACGACCACCTCGAAGCGCTCGCGGGCGAGCGTCTGGCGGGCGAGGCTGTCTAGCAGGGCGCCGATCGAGTCCGCCCCGTCGCGGACCGGGATCACGACGCTGACCTCGGCCGCTATGGCACGAGCCCCTCGACGAACGGCACCTCCATCACCTTCTCGTGCTGCACCGGGCCGTGGCCGAAGAAGCGGTCCTCGCCGAACAGCTCGCCGTGGTCGGAGGTCACCACGACCCAGGTGTCGCTCGGCAGCATGTCGAACAGGCGCGCGAACACGCCGTCGAGGTAGCGCACCGCCTCGACCTGGCGGTCCTGGAGCTGGCGCAGCCGGGTGGCGTCGAAGAACTCGGTCATGCCGGGCTGGTCCTTCTGCTCGTCGAGGCGCTTGAAGACGCCGTGCACGCCCGAGATGTGCGGCCACTGGCGCGGGTCCTCGTCGGGCAGCGCGTAGGGGTAGTGGGTCTCGCCCACGTTGAGGAGCCAGAACGACGGGCGGCCGGCCTCGAAGGTCATCTCGTCGAGCATCGCCGCCATGTCGTTGTGCTTGGGCATGAGCTTGTAGCTGTCGAAGTCGCGGTTGATGACGGTGTGCTCGTTCAGCACCGGCATCGAGACGCGGGCGTGGGTGGCGTAGCCGAGCGCGCCGTGCAGGTAGGTCGGGAGGAAGATCGACGGCAGGACCTTCCGGAACTCCATGCCGGGCACGCCGAGGCGGTCGGCGTAGCGGAGGAAGTCCTGCTTGTAGTACTCGGAGGCGTAGACCTCGGGCGGGCTCGTGTGGGGCAGGAGCCCCATCAGCATGTTGTAGTGCGAGGGGGCGGTCCAGGTGGCGTAGCTCCAGCGCCGCTCGACCGGGCCCAGCCGCGCGAGCGTCTGCGGCTCGGCCGCGATCCACGAGTCGTAGCGCAGGCTGTCGAGCACCACGAAGACGAGGTTGCGCGCGCCGGGCGGCGGGGTCGGCCGCGCGGGCGCCTGCTGTGCGGGCGCCGGCTCCTCCTCACCTCGCCGTCTGCGGCCGAGCATCGGCGCGCAGCCTACCCGGGGACCGCCCCGGATCAGTCCGGTAGGAGCGGGACGCTGATGCCCGGGTCGCGGCCGATCAGGACCGCGCGGGTGATCGCGTCCGAGCCGAAGCGGTCGCGGATGTCGTCCACGGCGCCGTCGAGCGCGCTCGCCCGGCGGCGCTCGAAGGGGAGCGCGAGCTGCACGGCGTGGTCGTCCTCGAGGTTGCCCAGCGCGAGGCCGATCAGCGTGATCCCGCGCCGCTCGATCAGCGGCGTGGCGGCCGCCAGGAGGCCGCGGGCGGTGGCCAGGATGACCTGGGTCTGGGCGGTGGCCTCGGCGATCGTGTGCGAGCGGGTGGCCCGCGAGAAGTCGGCGAAGCGCAGGCGCAGGGTGACCGTGCGGCACACCCGGCGCGCGGCGCGGAGGCGGCGGCCGAGGCGGTCGGTGAGCGCGACCAGCGTGGCGTCGAGCGACTCCCAGT